>JAILMJ010000106.1 GCA_024692685.1 Clostridia bacterium | reverse complement strand
CGGCTTTCTGGCTCCTCACGGACGGTATGTGGGCCGATGACACAGACGGCGGCGTGAGCGGCGCGGAAGTGGATGTGTTTGAAACAAAAATGGATTATAACGAAAAAAGCAAAGATTTCAGCTCCGTTTTCCACACAATTCACGTTGATTCATATGAGGACGCGCACCGCAGTGAAAACCAGGGCAGTTTCTACGCGGATGACCCTTACAACATATTCAACACCTACGGGGTTGAATGGAATGAGAACGAATATATCTTTTACATTAACGGCGTTGAGACTGCGCGCACAAGCTTCGGCGGAGTCTGCGAAGTGCCCCTCTACCTGATTATATCAATAGGTGTTGACGAAAAGATAGCTCAAAACAGCTTTCTCCCAAGTTCAATGATTGTGGATTATGTAAGATGTTATCAGTATAAATAAGTGTTATTCACTTTAAGACAAAACGCGGACCGGATAAAAGCAGCCCGCGTTTTATTATGAAGTGAGCATAAATAATACGTAAAATTTGAAAAGAATAATATGGAGGGGCGACTGCGAGCGCAAAAATGTTTCGCAAAGGCAAAAATTTTTGTTGACATTATTTGCAATATGTGTATAATATATTTCTGTAACCGACAGGTCATTGGGGAATAGTGTAACGGTAGCACGACAGACTCTGACTCTGTTTGTTGGGGTTCGAATCCCTATTCCCCAGCCAATAAGGAATAATCCGAACACGATATTGCAAATAGGCAAAGTGTTCGGGTTTTTCTTTTATATTGACGAGGTTTTATAAACAAAAAATCGGGGACAGTCGTGATGACTGTCCCCTGTTTTCATTGAATCGCTTTGTTGGCTAAAAGAGTTTTTTCCCATTCTTTGAATCCTTCTTTGTTTTCCTGTTTCTCATAGAAAGCCGAAATACCAGCCATCATATCCGCCACAAATTCATTCATTACTGAGTCGGGAATTCGATTGTCATTTACTTCATAATTATTATTTCCTTCCATTTAGATTTGCTTTGAATGATTTTAAACCGCAATCATTGTCATAAGCGTTTACCTCCTTCCTTAGTTATTTTGTCGGGCGTGCGGTCAGCTCAGATATTCAGTTGTAAAATTATATTGTCGGTTTTTTATCACCTTCTCTCATTGCCCTAAAGAACCTTTCGCATTCTTCCAACCGTATTTCTTCCTGCAGAAGTTGCAGAAAATATGCAGGCTTTAATCTCGCTCCGTCCGCGTCGCCTTCGCGGGCAATTATTCTCTGCAGCTTTCGTAATGCTTTGTCATAAACATCAGTCATTTTTTTTGATTCTCCTTTTAATTTGTTATCGTTCATAATTATGTCGGATATGATTTTGATCCTGTTGCCGCTGAGCATTCAGCTCGGCAGCTTTCTTTTTGTTTTCTTCAAGCCGTGCAAGAACAGAAGTCTTAATCGGCTTTTTAAGTTCGGATTTTTGCTCGGGCTCGGATAATGCTTTGCTGATCTTTTCGGCAATCTTCGCGGAAAGGCCTTTCAGTTTGTTAACAACAATACCCAGAAGATTATCGGCAATCTTTTTGTTTTGCTCCGTAACTTTGGTGCTCTTTTTCACAAAAGCGTTGTAATCTTCAATTGCTTTTATATCTTCACTTCTTGTTTCTTCACGGACTTTTTCGGTTACAACCTCTACCGCTTTTTCATAAGCAATCTCGGCAACATCATCTGCGAATTTCTCAGCATCGGAAATCTTAAGAGTTATCTCTTCAAGCTCGGATTCTTTTTTCTTAATCTTTATATTTTGCTCGGTAATATCCGCGTTAAGTTTCTGCCGGATGTAATCCTGCTTTTCGAGATACTCTCTGCCGCCGTATATCGGTTCCTCGGCAATCTCCACTCCGAACTTCTTTGCAACATCAATCAGAAGACAACGGCAAATAGAATCGAATTTCATTTTCCGGTTGTTATGTTTTCCAGGTGCTTTGTTTGGAAAAGGCAAATCAATGTTTAACTTTTCCAGAGCTTTTTCCTGCTGAGGCATTATCTCTCCGTATTGGTTTTCGCAATCAAATACATGCCGCTCATGAATATGCGGAGTGGATTCATCAACATGCAGAGCCCAGTCGATAATGTGAACATATTCTCCGAACCGCTCACTGAATTCTTTAAAGTATTCGAGAGCAATTTTGAAGAATAGTTCTGCGGGAATCTGATTATCCATATTACCGATCTGAATAATTGATTCCTCCGGACAGGTTCTTTTATCCAACCTTAAGCTGTCAGGTTCTCTGTTTCTTTCAGGGTGACCGTTCCTGCGGTTCCGTTCGTGCTGACCGAAGCAGTAATCACTATAATGCTGCAAATAAAAAAGCCGCTCAGCTTCCTCGAAGTGAACGGCTAATTCAACATTATTTCTCATTTCAAGATTTGTAAACCCGTGATAACAGTCCCAGAGAATATTGTAATTTGCATTCTCTGAATCGATATGTTCGGCATTGGATAAATTGAAACTTCTGTCATTGTGTTTCGGATTATAGACACCGTTTTTACCGGATCTTCCGTTGTGTCTTGTGACTCTTTTTTCAGCTATAGTCTCACCTTCTTTCATAATGGATTTTTCTTTTTCTGTCTCGGATTGTTTCACAATAACAACTCGACGCTGTTATCCGCCTCGAATAACCTGCGGAAACAGGCTTATTTTTCGGCAGATAATACCCAGTATGAAGTGACGGTTCCCATCACTTCCTCTGGGCAAGGATTTGCAACCCTTGACCCGCATTGTCGGAATCGGCTCTCGTATAACTGTTGCTGAAATATTTGCAGCCGCCATACTCAATCAATTCCGATTAAGGAAAACTTTTCCTTAACAACCTTTTCCGTAAAAATATTGCCGCTGACCCCGGCAACATTTTCACGGCGGCGGATATGACAAAGCCCTACGGTAACCCGCAGGGCTTGAATCAAACTGTAAAACTTTAAAATGTGTATCATCAAGCATTTTTCTATTCCAAGCCTTGGGAATGTTTCCGCCTTCAAAAAGAAATCGTGACGGAGTTATCAATTCAACCTTTTTGGAAACACTGTAAGCCGCATCCATAAAATATGAATATACCGAGTCATCAGCAGGTTTGTCTCCCTCTGATTTCTCCTGATACGGCGGATTTCCTATTACAAAATCTAACTTATAGCTGTCTTTGATACAATTTTATTTTTT
>JAILMJ010000021.1 GCA_024692685.1 Clostridia bacterium | reverse complement strand
GCAATAATCCTAAAATCTTTCATGCGGACACCTCCTGCCAGTCGGATTTAGCGAAATAATTAACTATACTATGCAATGTTTTTCATAAAAGGCTACTTGGTATTTGTGCTAAATCGTTTTTTGCTATGTGTTTGTGTTTGTCAAGTAAAAAGTGCATAGAAGGGGCTCCAAAAAGTACATAGGTACTTCAGCACCCTATTATGTGTAATCGCGAGCCCCAATTGTGTATTTCAGGAGCCCCTTTGTTGTATTTTCGGAGCATTTTTACGGCGACCCCGAATTGCCCTTTTGGAGCTATAAATGCTAAACTGAAAATGCACAAAATCGCTCACTCAAAATGTACAAAAAAGATAAGGTAGAAACCATTTCCAGAGAGGAGTATACTTCCCACAGGAGGTGGGAAGATGAATTTTAGAAAAGATATTTATGAGAGGGTGAAGTACATAATGAAAGAACAATCGGAAATGAAGGTTAACTGTTCCAAGCTGGGAAGGCAGTTCAACTGTGACCGCAGAACAGTCAGCAGATATGTGGAGCTTGCTAAAAACGGAGAGAAACCGTCACAGCGAGTTTATCAGAAAAAGACAGACGGTTTTGAACATATTATTGAGGAAAAGGTAAAAACAACAGCTCCCGCGATAGCTATTTACCATTACCTTGTCAAAGAACACGGATACACCGGCAGCTATTCGACAATCAAGAGATACATTCACAATCTGAACATCGAGAAACAGAAAGACGCTGTTATCCGTTTTGAAACCGACCCGGGAGTGCAAGCTCAGGTAGACTGGAAAGAATCGCTTAAATTCAAAACAAAGGACGGTGAAACGATAAAGTTTAATGTATTCTTGTTAATCCTGGGATTTTCAAGAACTAAATTCCTTATGGTGACCGAGACGAGGGATCTGCAGCAGGTAGAGTTCAGCCTCGCCTGTGCGTTCAAGTATCTCGGCGGTGTAACGCATGAAATACTCTTTGACAACATGCGTTCCATCATCGACAAAGCCCGTACACAGTACAGTGAGCCTGTATTCAACGAAAACTTTAAAGTTTTCGCTGAGGATTGCGGCTTCGTGCCCAAAGCCTGTGTTGCTTACCGTCCCGAAACAAAAGGCAAGGTGGAGGTTACCGCAAAGCTGATGAACCGCCTTAAAGTGTACAGCGGAGACATCACCTGCTTTGATGATATCCGGCGTATTGCCGCGGATTTGAATTACGAAATCAATTCCTCTGTCTGTCAGGCTACAGGGAAAAAGCCCTTTGATTTATTGGAATTGGAAAAGCCGTTTCTGATCCAAACCAACCTCGACATACTGACAGGCTATTTTGAAGATACCGTAAAAAGAAAAGTCAGCTCGGAATCCATGATTTCTTATGAAGGGAAGAAATATTCCGTTCCGCCTGAGTATATCGGCAAAAAGGTTAATATTTCGGATACCGGTTCGGGCTTTGATATTACCTTTAACGACCACTTTATCAGGCATTGGGAGAAGAGCGACAAGATGATGAATTTTAATCATTTTGACTACCTTGAAATTGCACGTCGAAGCTCGCTTAAGCATCTCGACGAGGACGAAATCAAACTAATTGCGGAAAGGAATTTAGAAATATATGACAAGCTTTAACGTTTTACAGAACAACCTTAATGAGCTATCCCTTTTAAAGATGGCTGAAATACTACCCAACGTAATAGACAAATCGGTAAAAGGAAACATCTCCTTGCAGGATTCGTTACTTGAATTGACCTCGGCTGAAATCGCTTTTAGGGACGAAAGAGCGAGAAAGATCAATGTTACCGTTTCTCATTTCCCGTACATCAAAACCATAAAGGACTTTGATTTTTCTTATCAGCCTACCGTCAACAAAGATCAGGTTATGGATTTTATGAGCCTTCGCTTCATTGAAAGCAAAACAAATATCATATTTATCGGTTCAAGCGGTGTAGGCAAGACACATCTTGCCACCGCTATCGGAATTGAGGCGGCAAGCAAGCGAATCTCCACATATTTTATTAACTTTGCCGTACTTATGGAAAAATTCAAACAGGCGGCAAAAGAGAACAGAGTCGAGAAGGTTGTCAAGCATTACCTGAAATACACTGTTTTAATCATAGATGAAATCGGCTATCTGCCTGTTGACAAGGACGCCGCCTTTGGGTTCTTTCAGTTGATCGCCGCAAGATACGAGTTCAGACCTACTATTCTGACAACCAACCAGCCTTTTTCTAAATGGCCTGATGTCTTCGGAGACGCTGTAATTGCCAACGCCATAATCGATCGTTTGGTTCATCACTGCGATATTGTCAAAATCACCGGTCATTCTTACCGTATTAAAGGCAGAAATATCTTTGATGATTCCGACGATTAATTATCCGCTCAAAAATGTACATTTTAAGTGAGCGTTTTTCGACATTTATACTTGACATTTACACCTATAATATCATTACCATCAAATTTTATAAAACTTATGGCTAAATTATCGGCTGATATTGAATTTGATATGTATTTGGAGTAATAAAGCTTTTACTAAGTTTCAATTACATAATCTTTTTGGTAC
>JAILMJ010000099.1 GCA_024692685.1 Clostridia bacterium | reverse complement strand
AACAACAGCTTTGACGGAGTGTGTGAGGATATTTTAAACCGTTTTGAGTTAACACCTCATCCGTCACCTGCGGCGACACCTTCCCCTCAAGGGGAAGGCGGCTTTGGAAAAACCTGAAATCAAACAGATTATCAAATATCGGGGAAAGGCGGCAGACATAATGCGATTATGCATTATGCATTAAGAATTGTGAGATTAATGTGTGGCGGCTTATCTGAGCCTTCCCCTTGAGGGGAAGGGGGACCGCTTGCGGTGGATGAGGTGGCATAAAGTGAATCAAACAAACAATCCCGCTTCAAATGCAAAATGCGCGGCAATACCGTATTATCTGTAAGAATTCAATAATACCGGTTTGCTGCCCGTATGGAAGAGCCACGAAAATATTCCCCTATAAAAGGGTTGACGGCCCGTCGTTAAGGCGGGCCGTCTTTTTGGGTTGAATTGAGGAGGGGTATTATATACACCGGGGTTGCGGCTCCCCGTGTGTACAACTGAATAATAACCCCGACTTATTACGAGGGTGTGAATTTAGTTTAAATACTTAAACAACAAATTTTGAACACGGGAAAAAGCGGCTTTTTAAACAGAAAAAAACAATAAAAAAAGCCCTCAAAAAGAGGGCCTGGAGCGGATGACGAGGCTCGAACTCGCTACCTCCACCTTGGCAAGGTGGCGCTCTACCAGATGAGCTACATCCGCATTTGCAAGCGCATTATATCAAACACCGCCCGTATTGTCAAGGGAAATTTAATTAAATGTAATTTTGCGTTCGGGCTTAAAAGGTTTGACATTATTCTTCTTATTTGATATATTATCCTATTGGAAGAGGGGGAAGAAATGAAAAAATTCTTTAAATCAACACTTGCTCTGCTTCTGGCGGCGCTCTGCTTATTATACGGAGGACTCAGCGCGACGGTGTTTGCCGCGGTTTCCACTCCGACAGACGCTCCCGCTCAGAGCGGAGAAATCAGAATTACCGCAGCCACCGACGTTATCGAATGGGGCAAAACCGTTCAGTTAACAGCCGATACGCAGGGCGTCAGGTGGCTTTCATCCGACACAAAAGTCGCGACCGTTGACGAAAACGGTCTGGTCAAGGGCGTCGCGAAGGGCAGGGCGGTCATCACCGCCTATAAGGGCGATATGAGGGGCGAATTCGAAATCAAGGTCACTCTGCAAAGTGCGCCCATAATGAATTATCTGTCCACTCACCGCGTGCTCAGCTATATGTACAGCTATGTTGACGACTATTATTATGTCGACTCTCCCAACGCCTGGCAGAGGCACTACGGCTTCTCCAAGCTCTATGATATCATCGCTCCCTATGTCCTTATGGAGTACGACTATGCCAGAGTGCATTTCGAGTATGAGGGCAAGGACTGGATGATTCAGATATGGAAGGGGCAGTACGGCGAAATCTTTTACGGCGGCGAGGTCGGCGTATATAACAAGGAGCATTCCGACAAAGAGGACACCGTCACCACCACCTACTCCTGCGCAAAGGAAGAGGACTGGCTCGATATGCAGACCACTCTTTACAGGGATAAGGGTATGATAAACGGAGACTCCAGAACGGGCGAATTCGAGCATCAGTTCACCACCCCTTACGAAAAGACCTGGTGGAGCACCGGCTTCAAGCGCGGCCACCTCACTCAGGTAGAGCCCGCAAGCGAGCTCTGGCTCACCGGCAGAATCACTCTCAAGGACGAGGAAATGACCGCCGCCTTTGTTGAGGGCCTCGAGGAATGCGGCTTCGGCAGAAGCGAATCGAAGGACAGCCTCGCGAAGGACACCTTCTGTGTTGAGGGCTGCGACGTTTACTACTCCTGGCAGGATTTGAGCTATGCCGAAAACACAATGGCCATCAAGCTTGCCTTCGGAGGCCTCGGCGTTATGATGGCGGGCGGATTCCTGAGCGTTCTGGTTCTCGCCATTCTCACAATGATGAGCATGGGCCTGTTTGCCCTGATTCTTATCTGACAAAAACCAAACTGCCGTAACGGCAGGTTAATCCGGAGATTATATGAAAAATACGGTTTTTTCAATTCTGACAGCGGCAGCGCTGATAATATCTGTCTTTGTTTTGCCGGCTCAGGGGAACTATAACGGCAGTCTGGAAAAGGATTTTTATTCCGACTGCGCCCTGCTTGTGTCCGCGGACAGGGACGAGGTTGTCTTTTCCAAAAATCCGGACAAGCAGACCAAGCCCGCGAGTCTGACGAAGGTTGTCACCGCCTGCGTTGTGCTTGAGGAGTGCCCGGATATTACGGCTTCCGTGACCGTGCCGCAGAAGTGCATAGACGAATTGCAGGGAACGGGCAGCTCCCTGGGCGGACTGAAAGGCGGGGAAATTCTCTCTGTTCACGACCTGCTCTGCTGTCTTCTCGTGCAGTCGGCAAACGAAGCGGCGACCACTCTCGCCAACTTTATTACCGGCGATGACAGACAGGCGTTTATTGATAAGATGAATGCCCTTGCCGAGAAGCTCGGCTGCCTCGACTCGCATTTTACGAACGTTCACGGTCTTGACGATGACGACCAGTATGTCACCGCGAACGATATGGCAAAAATCTTCAAACACGCCATGGAGTATTCCGTATTCGCGGATATTGTTTCAAAGGCGAGCTACGACCTGCCCGCGACTAATCTGCAGGCGGAGCGGACAATCAGGACCACCAATTTCACCCTGCTCTCCGGCTACAAGGAGTATTACTGCAGATATTCCATCGGCGGCAAAACGGGCACAACCTCGGGCGCCGGCTCCTGCCTTGTGAGTATGGCGTCGAATGACGGCTACAACTATATCGCAGTCGCGCTCAAGGCCGAGAAGAAGGACTTTGACAATGACGGAGTCGATGAAAACGGCGCGTTTATGGATACCCAAGCGATGTATGACTGGGCGTTTGAAAACCTCCGCCTTGTTTCGATAGCGGATTCCTCAGCGATTGTCGGCGAGATTCCCGTTAAATTCGGCAAGGGGGCGGACTATGTTTCCCTCAGCCCCGCGGACACGGCTTTTGCCCTGATGCCCAAGGGGATTGACGCGGGCAGTCTGCTCATAAAGCCCGATAAAAAGACAGAGCCGGAGTTTGTTCACGCCCCGGTTGAAAAGGGCGAGGTGCTCTGTCAGGGCGATATATATTACGCGGGCGAAGTCGTTACGAGGATTGACCTTGTGGCCTCAACCGAAATCAGGCGCAGCGTTCTGTCCTCAATCGGCTCGGCTATAGCGAGGATTTTTGATTCGCCCGTATTCCGCCTCATTTTCATAGCGGCGGCCGATCTGCTCATAGTGCTGATATTCCTCGGCAGGCGCAGGGCGCAGAGAGCGGAAAAGAGAGAATATAACGTTGTGGGCTACAACGATTTTGTCGGCAAGGGCAAAAAGAACAAGAGGTAGGACTATGATATACGAAGGAAGATGCAAAAAAGAGGATACAAAGCAGCTGATTGAGGTTCTCGACGAAGTGTTTTTCAGCGAGGATAACAAAACCGCGGAGCATCCGATACATTTCCTTGAGCTGCTGCCTAAACTTTATAAAGATAAATACGACCCCGCTTACAACAATTTCATCATCGCCGAGGACGGCGTTATCAAGTCGGCGGTCGGCCTGTATCCCTTCCGCATGAAGGTGTGCGGCGCGGAGCTGAAGGTGGGCGGCATAGGCAATGTCGCAGTCACAAAGGATTCACGCAAAAAGGGCTATATGGTCAAAACCCTGAATATGTGCCTCGATCAGATGAAGGCGGACGGCACCGACGTTTCCATTCTCGGAGGGGACAGACAGAGGTACGGCTATTTCGGCTATGAGCCCTTCGGGCTTAATTATAATTTCAGCATCAGCCGCCGCAGTATGTCGCACACCAAAGGCGCGGATTACAAAACCCCGTTCAGGGCAGTTAAGCTCACCCCCGCCGATACGGACGACCTTGCGAAAATCAAGGCGCTCGGCGAAAGAAACGGCATCTATGCCGAGAGGCCGATGGACAGCATCTTTGATATCCTCTGCTCGTGGAGGAACGAGCCGTATTCGGTTTATCTCAATGATGAGTTCAAGGGCTATTTCTCCAAGGAAAAATACGGAGGGGGAGTCAGCGAGGTTTTTGCCGTCGATGTGAACGATTTGCAGGATATTTTCCTCTGCGCCCTCGATGTCACCGGCAGCGACGGCCTGGATATTGACGCCGCCCCCTATGATACGCAGGTCTGCGACTATATGGCAAAGGTCTGCCGCGGCTCGGATTTCAACCACTCCGAGAGAGTGAACGTGCTCAATTACAGGCATTTTATCGAGGTTATGCTCAGCGCGAAGGCGTCAAGGCTCAATCTCGGCAGCGGCTCGCTCGTGCTCTTTATCCACGGCTGCAGGCAGGACGAGAAAATCAGAATCACGGTTGACGGCAAAAAGGTCACCGTTGAAGATACGCAGGACAGCCCCGATTTTGAATTCAGCCACCTTGACGCGATGCGCTTCATCGGCTCGATTTACAGCAGACACAGGGACGAGGTGCCCGCCTTCGCGCAGAACTGGTTCCCGCTTGAATTCTTCTGCCGCGGTCTGGACAATGTATGATTTTACGCCTTCAAGCGCGAAAATGAAGCAAAACTGAAACGGAGAGCAAAATGAACAATATGAAAAACCGGCCGAAAATAAGGCGTTTTGCCGCTGTTCTTGTGATTTGCGCGCTGCTTTCGGGGCTTCTTTTATCGGGCTGCGCCCGTAAAGAAACAAGCGCCGGGGCAATCGGTATAATCGGCGCGATGGACGTTGAGGTTGCCTCATTAAAGGAGGCGGCATCCATAGTAAAAACAACCGAAATTGCCGATATGGAGTTTTGCGAAGGCACCCTCGGCGATAAAAAAGTGGTTATAGTGAAATGCGGTATGGGCAAGGTTAACGCGGGCATCTGCGCGCAAACGCTCATCAATGATTTCGGCTGCACGCGAATTATCAATACGGGCGTGGCGGGTTCGCTTGACAGCCGTATAGATATAGGCGATATTGTGGTTTCCTCGGACGCGGTACAGCACGACTTCGACGTTGAGCCAATCGGCTTTAAAAAGGGCGAAATCCCCTACACCGGGCTTGTCGCTTTCCCCGCTGACGAAGGCCTGCGAGAGGCGGCGATCAAAGCGGTTAAGGAAACAGCTCCGGATATTCACGTCTTTGAGGGCAGAGTCTGCTCGGGCGACCGGTTTATTGCCGCAAAAGAGCAAAAAGACAGAATCGTCACGAATTTCGGCGGTATGTGCTGCGAAATGGAGGGCGGCGCAATCGCTCAGGTCTGCTATCTGAACAGCACGCCCTATGTTGTCATCCGCGCCATTTCCGATAAGCCGGATGAAACCGAGATTTCGGATTACAAGGCTTTTGAGGCCAAGGCGGCCGCCGACTGCGCCGGAATCGTTCAATATATGGTAGAGAATTTATAATAAAAAGGTCACCCTCAAAGGTGACCTTAAATTTTTGCGGGATTTATGTCCCGCAGCCTGAGCGGTCAATCTCCGTTTTAATTGCCTATTGACTTGGTAGGCATTTGGTGATATACTTTCAAAAATTCAGCGTTTGGAGTCTGACAGCAGAATGGATGAATATATCATACGAGAAACAGGGGACTTTCTTGCTCTCTCCACTCTTTTCAGCGAAAGCGGGATGGGCGTGCGGATAGAGGACAGAGTGCCCGAGAGAATAATCAAAATGTGGCGAATGGACGACCCGTCAACCGGCAGACTTATGGCGGCGGCGACCCTTGAAATGAGAGACGGCGTCTATTCCCTGGGCGATATAGCCGTCAGGGCCGACCTGCACCGCAGGGGCTACGGCAGGATTATGCAGAAAACAGTGTTTGACGAGGCCCGCAAGCGGGGCATAAAAGAGCTGTGGGCGTGCGCGAAGGAGCCCGACTACTACCTGAAATGCGGCTGGCGCAAGATGGTCTGGGACGAATCCCCCGATATCGCCGTTTACTGCACGACCTGCGGCAAGCGCGGCACCCTCTGCCATCCCGAAATAATGAAGTATACCCTCGGCTGAAACGTTTTACGGAGCAGGCCGTCTGAATCAAAAAACCGCCCTTGGGCGGTTTTTTCTGTCTGCTTGAGTTTTTGATTTTTCTTTTATCCTTCAATAAGTCCGATGATTTTTTCCCGGGAGTTAAGCCCCGAAAGGCGGCCTGTTTCCTTTCCGTCTTTGATAACCACAAAGACGGGCACGCTCGCGATTTTGTAGCTGACCGCGAGACCGGGGTTTTCGTCTATATTGACCTTGACAACCTTCAGCCTGTCGCCGTATTCCTCGGAAATGCCGTCGATTATCGGCTCCGACTTTCTGCAGGGACCGCACCAGGTTGCCCCGAAATCAATCAGAACGGGTACGTCCGCGTTTTCGATTTCATTGATTATTTCGGAATCCTTCATATTTCCTCCGTGTCACTTATTCGGAACAAAATCGGGTTTTGTCATAATTCGGCAGTCTCCGCAATCTATAAAGCGCTCAGTTCTTCAAGATAGGCTCTGAGCGTCGCCTCGTCCATTGCTCCGCTCTGTCGCTTATAGAGGTTTCCGTTGCTGTCAAAGAACAGCGTGTGCGGTATGCCCGAAACGGGATACGTATTCCTGACGGAATAGTCATTGTCATAGTAAACGGGGAAGGTGTAGCCCTGTTTGGCGATATAGTCGGCGGCGGCCTTCTGCGTCTCTCCGTTGCTGCCGACGAGGTCAACCATCATAAACTGAATTTTGCCGTCATATTCCTTCGCGAGCTTCTCAAAATGCGGCATTTCCCTGAGGCAGTAGGGGCACCAGGTGGTCCACATATTCAGCACAACCGGCTTGCCGCGAAGCTCCGACAGTCTGACTTTTCTGCCGGCGCTGTCATAAACCGTTAAATCCGGCGAGGGGGTGACTGAGGGCGGCGCCGCCGTTGATGTTACGGCTGTTGTCGATGTCACGGTCGGGGCCGCGGTTGTTGTTTCAACCCGGGACGAAGGCTCGGTGTAATAATCGGTTTTCTGTGTGAGAGGGGGGCGCGTGAAGGTGTTGGGCTCAGCCGTTGTTTCGCTGACGGTTTCGTTCGCGGCGGCTGTTGTCGTCGGTTTGGTCGTCGTCGGCTTTGTCGTTGTCGGCTTTGCTGTTGTCGAGGTCTCGGCTTCGGGCGTGGTCACCGTCGAGATAATTGCCGAGGTGATTTCGCTTACGGCCTGCGTTAAACTCACCGAAGTTTCTTCCGTTTCCGACGCTGACGTGATTTCGGACGGAGAATATTCTTCCGAGGCGCTTTCGCTGACGGTCTGCGTAATATCCGCCTTTGTCAGCCGACTGTCAGCGTCGGTTTTCTTTGAGAGAGAATTGTAGGCGACAGCCGCGCCCGCTACCAGAATGACGGCTGCTGCTGCCAGTATGATATATTTCACCTTTGCGTTCATTGTTTATACCTCCTATCTGAGAAATGACATCAGTCTGCCGAAAAGCCCGAGTGCCATCAATAAGCCCATAACTATGAGAAACACGCCCGAAACGGTGTTTATGACTTTGTAATGCTTTTTTATGAATGTGAAAACGGTGTTCAGCTTCTCGATAAGGACGGCGGAAACAAGGAAGGGGATGCCCATACCGAGCGAATAGACAAGCAGCAGCAGCGTTCCCATGACAGCGCCGCCTTCGGAGGCGGCAAGCATAAGGGCGGAGCCGAGAAAAGCGCCCACGCACGGCGTAAGGCTGACCGAATAGATAACGCCGAAGATAAAGGCGGAGATGATGCTTCCCGCTTCGCGCTCACCGTTTATTCCCTTGAGAAAACGCAGGGGAATGATTTCGAGATAGGAAAGGCCGAAAAGAATGACGAAAACTCCGCATACGATGTTGACCGCCGTCTGATATCTCGAAAGCAGACCGCCGAGAGTGCCCGCGAAGAGGCCGAGCAGACTGAAGACGAGGGTGAAGCCGACAACAAAGCTCAGGGCTCTCGCGAATATATGCTTTTTACTGTCCGACCCGCCGGCGAAATACGTGATATATACGGGCAGCATCGGCAGCATGCACGGGGAAATAAAGGAGATTATTCCCTCAAGAAAGGTCACGAAAAACTGCATATTTTTACCTCGCAGCAAAACTTATATGAAATAATTATACCATTTTTATCCGGATTTTACAACAGCCGAATTTCAGCGCAAAAAAACGGCACCTTACATTTAAAGATGCCGTTTCGGGTTTGTTTATGCCGCGGGGGTTTCTCCCTGATTGTCCGCCGGGGGAGTTTCGGGCTCGGCTGAGGGTGGAGTTTCAGGCTCGGCTGACGGGGGAGGCGCGGTCTCTGTGGGGGGAACGGGAGGCTCAACCGCGGAGTAAACCAGGTTTTCGACCTTATAGATTATTCCGCCCGAGGAGGCGCCGAGGATATTGTATGTCACATACATTTCGCCGCCGATGAAGAACAGATCCTCCGCCTCATTCTCCTGCACGGGGAGATCGGTTTTGCCCGTGCATCTGCCGAGAGGGTCATATTTATAAATGGTATTTGTCTTATAGAAAAGGTGATAGAACTCGCCGTTCTGAAAGCTCATGGACTGCCTGGTGAAGCCGTTGTCAATACCCGTATAGGTTTCAACCGGGGTGAAATCGGCGGTGAATTTGCCGAAGTTGTAGCTGTTGGCGATGCCGCAGTAATAGCAGTCCTCGGCGGGAATGTATTCGATTGAGAAAATCTCCGTGCCGATGGTGACTGTCCTTTTTATTTCAAGGGTTTCGGGGTCGAGGAAGGTGATAAGATTTCTGCGCGGCATATTGTTGCAGATAACTATTTCGCCTGTCGACGGGTTATAGGTCATATCGTTCGCGTGGTCAATGTGAAGCCCTTCGGCGGTTTTTACTATCTTTTTGCGCTTCGGGTTTATCTTGACCACGGCGCTCACGGGGTCATCCTCGGGCGTGGGGCAGAGCAGGGAGAGATAGATGAATTCGCCGTCCGTGCAGCCGCCCTCGACGATTCTGCAATCGCCGATTTTATCAACGGTCATGATTTTTGTCTGGGTCGGCTCGGTGATAACCGGCCCCGGGGCAAGCGGAATCGGGCTGCCCGTGAAAAGCGTCATAAACAGGGTTATAATGAAGCTTGTGATTTTCTGTAAAAAAGCGATAACTGTTTCCATAGTTTTCCTTTCGGGATATTCCGGAGCGGGCGGGGAAAATTGCCCTTGCGGGCACGCCCTGACATATATTAAGTGTTGAAAATAAGCAAAAGTGTTGCATTTTATTGCTTGAGCGCCCTTCGCGACTGCGGATTATATACCCGGTTTTGCTTTTTTTCAAGCAAATAAGGCAAAAGTTAACCGAAACTTAACAAATGAAATTTGCGGTATCGGCAAAAAATCTTGATTTACGCGGGATTATTCTATATAATAAAAACGAATTATATTCCTGCGAGCGGAGAAATGCTTCGGCAGGGAATATGAAAAAAAGGAGGAAAAGTAATGAAAAAGGCGATTTCTGTTTTACTCAGCCTTGTTATTGCGTTCGGCGTTCTGGGCGGAGCGGGTATTTCCGCGTCCGCGGCATCGAGCGGCACCTGCGGGGAAAACCTTACCTGGACGCTCGACGATAACGGCACGCTGACAATTACCGGCACGGGTAAGATTGAAAGCTATACTTACTGGGAAGAGGCAATGAGCATTAAAACGGTAGTTATCGGCAGCGGAGTAACGGGAATAGGCGACAGTGCCTTTGCAGATTTTAATAATCTCACAAGCGTAACAATTCCCGGCTCTGTCCAAACCATAGGAGAATATGCTTTTTCAGGTTGTTCCGATTTATTCAGCGTGACGGTTCCCGACGGGGTCTTATCGGTAGGTGGGGGCGCGTTTAACGGCATAGCCAATGTAAATTACGCCGGAGCGTTAGCGGGTGCTCCCTGGGGGGCAAAAACTCTTAACGGCACAATTGACGGCGACCTGGTATACTCGGACGGCGCAAAACAGGTTGTTACCGCCTGCAGGAAAACGGCAAAGGAAATAACGGTACCCTCGGGAGTTACACAGATAGCAGACAGAGCTTTTTATGACTGTAATGAGCTCACAAGCGTGACACTTCCGGCCACGGTTACAAGTATAGGCAAAAGAGCCTTTGCGTACTGCCAAAGTCTCCCAAGCGTGACAATTCCGGCCACGGTTACAAGTATAGGGCAAGAGGCCTTTTATGAATGCGAATCGCTGACGTCGGTCAATATCCCTTCGGGAGTAACCCAGATAGCATCCGACACCTTTAGGGAGTGTCGGAATCTCACAAGCGTAACAATTCCCGACACGGTAACGGATATAGGCAATTGGGCGTTTAATTATTGTTCTAATCTCACAAGCGTAACAATTCCCGGCTCTGTCCAAACCATAGGAGAAAATGCTTTTTCATATTGTCGCAATTTATTCAGCGTGACGGTTCCCGACGGGGTTTTATCGGTAGGTGAGGGCGCGTTTAACGGCGTAGTCAATGTAAATTACGCCGGAGCGTTAGCGGATGCTCCCTGGGGGGCAAAAACTCTTAACGGCACAGTTGACGGCGACCTGGTATACTCGGACGGCACAAAACAGGTTGTTGCCGCCTGCAGGAAAACGGCAAAGGAAATAACGGTTCCCTCGGGAGTTACACAGATAGCAGACAGAGCTTTTTATAACTGCGAGAATCTCACAAGCGTGACACTTCCGGCCACGGTTACAAGCATAGGGCGTGAGGCCTTTGCGGGATGCACGTTGCTGACGTCGGTCAATATCCCTTCGGGAGTAACCCTGATTGATTATGAAACATTTGCCGAGTGCTATTCGCTTGAAAACATAGAGATACCCGAAGGCGTACAGGAAATTGGGGAAAGCGCGTTTTCCGGCTGCTTTAGTCTTGAGAAAATTAATATACCGGACAGTGTCCAGACTGTAGGTGATGTGGCATTCCACGTTTGCGCCGGGCTCGAATCTGTCGGATTCGGGAAAAATCTGGCATCTGTTTCCGGGTCTGCATTCGGCTACTGCCCTCTTAAAGAAATAACCGTTTCCGGAGAGAATACAAACTTCAAAGCGGTAAACGGCTGTCTTATAAACACGAACACAAAAACTCTTGTTATAGGTGCGGGAAACGCCGTTATTCCGGCTGACGGCAGTGTTGAAACAATAGGTGTGTACGCTTTTGGCGCCAGGACGAACCTTGAAAGCATAACCATTCCCTCCTCCGTGAAATCCATCGGAGAAGGCGCGTTCTTCAGTTGCGAAGGCCTGAACGTGCTGGAGGTGCCTTCCACGGTTACGGCGATAGGCAGCTACGCTTTCGAAAATGTATTTCATGTTAAATACGCCGGCGCCGCGGGAGGTTCTCCCTGGGGCGCGAAAAACTTAAACGCCTATGCCGAAGGACCTCTGTTATTTGAGGATTCCGGCAAGACAAAGCTCATCGGCTGCAACCCCAAAGCAACCGGCTCGATTACAATCCCCGAAGGGGTAACCGCCATTGCGGATGAAGCTTTTTCAGGTTGCAAATTAATTACGGAAGTTATTATTCCCGACAGCGTCAAATCCATAGGAAGCAGAGCTTTTTCATCCTGTTACGATATTTTCAGCCTGGATGTTCCCTCCGGCGTGACCGAAATAGGGGCATACGCCTTTTACGATGTCAACAATGTTGTATATAGCGGCGCCGCGGAAGGTTCTCCCTGGGGCGCGAGCAATTACAATCTTTACCGCAGCGGAGATCTGCTTTATTCGGATTCGACAATGAAAAAGGTTGTGAAAGCCAATCCTTTTGCCGAATCTGTTGTCATCCCCGAGGGCGCGGAAGAAATAGACGGCGACGCGTTTTCTTCTGTCTTTATCAATAATCTTAAAGAGATTACAATCCCCGGCAGCGTAAAAGAAATAGCCGATAACACTTTTGTGTCCTGTTTTAAACTCGAAAAGGTCACGCTTTCGCCCGGCCTCAAGGTTATCGGGAAAAACGCGTTTGGGTCCTGTTTTAATTTGAATGAGATAATAATTCCTTCGGGCGTCACCGAAATCAAAGACGGCGCCTTTGCTGCTTGTGCAAATCTTAAGAATGTGACAATTCCTCTCTCTCTGGTTACTGTGGGAGACGGTGTTTTCGTGGATAAGGTTATTACCGACGAAATAGATGAACAATCCCTAAATATGGAAAAACTAGAAATAAAATATATGATTGCTCTGGGATATTTCGGCGAAGAAGCTCTTGAGTATATCAGCATTTTTGAAAGCATAACAGATCAGGTTAAATCGGGAGATTACGGAGTTAAAGATGTCTATTATGAAGGTACCGAGGCTCAGAGAGCGGGCATAGCCGTAGGCGAAGGAAACGGCACCTTCACACAGGCGACCTGGCATTACGGTTCTCTCGGCCCCGCGGCAGAGCTTGCCGCGGCAAAAGCCAACGCCAAGGCGGCAATAGACGCCGCGGTTCCTCAGGGCGCATCCGACGCGGTTAAAGCCATAGCGAACGAAGCAAAGCAGGCAATCGACGGGGCGGCGGATACGGCGGCGGTCGAAGCGGCAAAGAACAAGGGCTTACAGGATATCGCCGCGCAGCTCGAAAGGGAAGCCAAGCAGACCGCAGACAAGGACAAAGAAGAAGCAAAGAAGACCGAAATAGCCATCAGGGGCTGGCAGAGCGTTCTCAAGGTTGACTACAGATCAACCGTAACCTTCAACGCCGATGTCACAAACTCCGCGGGCAAGGAGATAATCTGGTGCGATAAGGACGGAAAGAAG
>JAILMJ010000083.1 GCA_024692685.1 Clostridia bacterium | reverse complement strand
TGGTGGTCGTTACAGGACTTGAACCTGTGACCTCCCGCACGTCAAGCGGATGCGCTACCAGCTGCGCTAAACGACCGTTTTATATTGTTACTCATTTGAGCGAGTTAATTATAAATGAACAAGTGTTTTTTGTCAAGGATTATTTTATTCCGTTTTTATGGGTTTTGTTCGGGCAGAAGTTGCGGCGGCAAAAAAGTTAACAACCCGGTTATTGAAGAAAGGACTGAAATGCGCTATAATAATATTCGGTTATTTACAGACGGGATGTGAGAAAGACAATGAGCAGAATAATTGTTGCCGGAGCCGGTCACGGCGGTCTGGTCGCAGCTATGAAACTTGCCGAAGCCGGTCATGATGTAACCGTGTGTGACAGACTTGAAAACGGAGGTCACGGTCTCGATCAGAAGGACTTTTTTGATGCGCGGGCCATGGAGTTTGCCGGCCTTGAAATACCCGATGAATACTGTGCCGAAGGCAATTCTCTGACCTTTATTCCGCTTGATGATGACGTTGCCCCTCTGACCATTCCCTCTCACAAGGGATATAAGAATCTTGCGGTTGAACGCGAAGCGTTTCACGATTATCTTACCGGGCAGGCGGCTGCTGCAGGAGTAAAGTTCCTTTTGGAAACCGATATTCAGTCTCCCATTATTTCAGGCCGGCGGGTTACGGGAATCAAGACCTCAAAAGGCGACCTGGTTGCCGACCTGGTCATTGATGCCTGCGGAGTTCACTCGCCTGTCAGGAACAACCTTCCTGCGTGGGCAAATATAGACAAGGACCCGCCGCTGTATGACATTCTCCATACCTTCAGAGCTTATTATTCCCGGGTTCCCGGCAGCGCGGACCCGGAGTACAGTTACAGCCTTTACATAAAGGAGGACGGCACAAAGGGATTCAGATGGTGCATAACCGAAGAGGACTGCGTCGATGTCCTTCTTATACGTTTTCCCGAAATCACCTATACCGATATTTCGGAATCAATCTCATTTCTGAGGAAATACAATCCTCAGATGGGTGAAGATATGATTAAGGGCGGTAATTTCACCGATATACCCATACGGCAGCCCCTTGCCGTTCTGACGGCGGACGGCTATGCCGCAATCGGAGACGCGGCGTTTATGACCAATCCGCTTAAAGGTTCCGGCCTTGCGTATTCACTTATTGCGGGCACTCTTCTTGCGAATACAGTCAATGCTGATACCGAAGAACTTTATACCCGCGAAACACTCTGGAACTACGAAAAAGAATTCTATCTTAATGTCGGCTTTGAAGCGGGGCGGCTTGCCGTTGCAAAAAACCTTTTGCCGTATATGACAGCCCGTGAGATCAGTGACCTTTTCAGAAACGGTCTTGTCACATCCGATGACATCAACGGTTTTATAAACGGGGAGACCCACGCCGCGAAACTGCTGCCTCTGATAGGGTCAAAGCTGAAAATACTCAATTCAATGCCCGAATTGAGGGCAAAACTGGTGAATATGCTCGGATGGATAGGGAGATATACCATTATCGTGTCACAATTTCCGGACAGATACGATGCCGACGCTCTGTCAAAATGGGAGGAAAAGTACAATTCGTTTTTTGATTCAATCCGCAGAAGTGACAGTGAAGAGACTGCTGCAGCCGAAGAGAAAACAGAAGACGAACCTGCGGAGGATATATCGGCCAAAACCGCGGAGGAATAAAAGCTTAATCCGGTTTTCTCTCTTTCATTGCGCATATCAGCGTAAACAGTATGACCGCAGCGCATGAGACAGCCGTCATCAGATTTGAAAGAGTAAAGCCGTCGTTTGCGGCGGCGTATTCGCCGGCAATGAAGAAATATACAACGGTCTGAATCGTAAACACCGTTCCGAGAACAGCGAGAGAATACCTGACGGTTCTGACCCGCGAAAAGGCAAATTTATGCTTAATACCTGTGAGTATCAGAATTACCGCCGTCACAAGGCAGGCGACTATGCTCACGGGTATTTGATATTTTACTCCGTCAAGGCGAAGGATGAGGGGTCTCAGAATGTTAAATGCAACGGGGACACTCAGCCCTATGGCAAAAGACAAAATGTTGTGAACCTTTCTCGGTATAAAGCCGAGGGAATGTTCGGGTTCCGTGCCGGTTTTGCCGAGCTTCAGCACCGCAGCGGTTATGATGCCGCCCGCAATGAAGCCGGTGAAGTATTCCCAGCAGCTCCAGGCACTGACAAAGGATGATTGGATGTTTTTTCCTTCGGGGGTGAAAAACAGGAAGAAAAGGTCGGCAACGGTTATGCCCGCGGCAAATGCGCCGCATATAATCGCCCCGAGTTTTGCCGTCTGTTTATCCCTGAAGCCGAATCTTGTCACAAGAAGGCAGCATACAACCGCGCATGCTCTCGAAATAAGTTCGATTTCCGCAAAATAATTGCGTCCTCCGGGGATTTTCTTGGCCCAGCTGACATTGTCAAAGTGAGCAAGATACGCTCTGAATACGTTTTGAGTGATATTTTCGGAGGCCAGGCCGCCGTCAAAGGCGTTCACACTTACGGGTTGTATAAGCCTGAGCAGCGGATGAGCCAAGGTTGCTTTGAATAAATACTGCACCGCAAAAAACAGCCCGATTATTATTATGTAGTTTCGGAGTTTCCACTGTTTTTCACTGAATATGTTTGCGGTAAACAGGGCAAAAATACCGCACATTGTGAAACCGAGCAGCAGCATAATCAGCACAGCAGAGTAAACCGGCACGCCGTGAATCAGGGGATCGTCCTTATTTGAGATAACTCCGCATATCTGCTTGTTCAGAGTGCCCCAGGCAGGAGTGGTGAGAATAAAAGCCGCGCCCGCAAAAGCGGTTTTAAGCGGAGTTGCCTTGTGCGCTCCCCGGCAGACCGCAACGAGAAACATTATAAAAAGAAAGCCGGCGTTAAATACTCCGCTTTCTCCGCCCCACCCGTGGCTGCCGCGGAATCTCCACAGTGCGCCCAGCAGGAGCGCGCCTGTGAGTGAAAGAAACAGAATCCTTTGAAGACTGATGTTTTTATCCGTTGTCAATGAAGTCACCCCTTCTCATAAACAGTTCGGTTTGCCGAAGGAAAACGGAGAAAACTGTTTTTGTTTATTTTATCACAGGTTACGCAGAATATCCATAATAATTATGCAGCCGGCGGGCTGTTTTTTCGTATTGAAAAAATAATTATTATGTAGTATTATAAAAATAATAATGTAAAACAGTAGGCTGCAGTTCTTATGTCTTTGGAAGGCTTTTTCAGTTTGCGGCCGGTATTTCTTAAAATCGTTCGGAGGTTTAATATGACTGAATTTAAGACCAGGGGAAATGTTGTTGATATAGTCTCGGGCGGAGTGACGGTATTTTCCCTTGCCCCGGGCAGCGAGCCCGTAAGTGTCGGTTACGGCGAGGCCGATTTTGCCATGGATCACGGCAGCTTCAAAATTAAGGATCAGATATACAGCGATAAGCCGCTGAGAGTCAAAGAACTTGAAATTGACGGCAACACTCTTCATGTTAAATTTGATGACGGCGCTCTTGATGTGGTTATTGACGGCAAAAGACTTTATGTAAAGTTTTTCGGCCTTCATCATTATAACCGGCTGTCTTTTGCTCTTGCGACCGACAGCAGCGAACACTTCTACGGCACGGGCGAAACTTTCAGCGAGTTTGACCTGAAAGGTCATAAAGTGAATGTCTGGGTGGCGGAGCATATGAATGCACGCTGCATTGCGAAGAAACTTGCCAAGATAGCCATTGGTCGCAGGGATTCAACCAAAAAAGGAAAATTCACAAACTATGAAACCTACTATGCCCAGCCGACATTTCTCAGCAGCAGGAAGTATTACTTCCATTCATTCACAACCGCACGCGCTTTCTTTGATTTCAGCGGAAACAGCTATATCCGCCTGAAATTCAACAGCGTTTCCGATTTCGTTATCGGTATGGGTGATACATTTGAGGAAGTTGTTTCCGACCTTACCGACCTTCTCGGAAGGCAGCCGGAGCTCCCTGACTGGGTATATGACGGCGCTATCCTCGGCATACAGGGCGGAACGGATATAATGATGAAGAAGGTTGACAACTGCCTTGATCACGGTATGGATGTCAACGGCGTATGGATTCAGGACTGGCAGGGCAGGAGAGTTACCGCCGCCGGAAAACAACTCTTCTGGAATTGGGAGTGGGATAAAGAACTCTACCCCGGTCTTGATGAGGCAATAAAGAAGCTCAACGAAAAGAACATAAAGGTTCTCGGTTACTGCAATCCGTTCCTTGCGATAGAAAAGCCGCTCTACAAAGAGGCGAGTGAAAAGGGCTATTGCGTCAAGAATAAGGACGGAGAGGACTATTATGTGACCATAACCACTTTCCCCGCCGCTATGGTGGATTTCACGAATCCGGAGGCCTATGAGTGGCTCAAGGGCATCATAAAAAAGAATATGATTGAGTTCGGGCTTTCGGGCTGGATGGCGGATTTCGGCGAATATCTTCCGACGGATTGCGTACTTTACAGCGGCGAGGATGCCCAGATTGTTCATAACACCTGGCCTCAGAGATGGGCAAAGCTCAACAGGGAAGCGCTTGAAGAAACAGGCAAACTCGGTGAAATTATGTTCTTCACCCGCTCAGGTTATACTGAAACTCCGAAATATTCTACCATGATGTGGAACGGCGACAACCATGTCGACTTTTCGTTTGACTACGGTATGCCCTCTGTTATTCCGGCAATGCTTTCGCTCACTTGCTGCGGCTTCGGTCTGAGTCACTCGGATATCGGCGGATACACAACTTTCTCTATACTGAAGAGAAGTGAAGAACTTTATATGCGCTGGTGTGAGATGAATGCATTTTCTCCCGTTATGAGAAGCCACGAAGGCCTTAATCCCGACCTGAATGCCCAGTTCGACGCGAGCGAGACCGTTATTGAGCATCAGTCAAAGATGAGCAAAATCCACGTTGCGCTCAAGCCATATATCAAGGCAGCCGTGAAGTATAACGCTGAAAAAGGCGTAGGTGTTGTCAGGCCTCTGTTCTTCTATTATGACGAAAAATTCGCGTATACAGAGTGTTATGAATATCTCCTTGGCAGGGACGTGCTTGTTGCTCCTGTTATAAGACCCGGCGAAAGCAGGAGAGAAGTTTATCTGCCGGATGATGAATGGATTCACTTCTTCTCCGGCAAGGAATACAAGGGCGGTCATGTTACGGTTGACGCTCCTCTCGGTTGTCCTCCCGTTTTCTACAGGAAGAACGCAGACCCGGAGGTTATCAGTGTGCTTGAAAATGCGCGTTCTGTCGGTTAAGGAGGTTATTTGATGAGTAAAGGAACGGTTATCGGTATAGGCGGCGGTTTTGACGGTGAGTACGGCTGGTCACTTGCCCGCAGGATTATTGCCATAACAGGCAAACAGTCGCCGAATTATCTGCTTATTCCCACAACCGGCTATGATTTCTCAAGAGGGGAAATTCCGATATACAGCAAGATGGGCTGTAAATGCGAAGTGCTGTGTCTGACAAATCCCTGCCTTACGGAAGAAATAATCGCTGATATGATACGCAGGGCGGATATTATTAACGTTCCGGGCGGCAATCTCAAATTCTGTATGGATGTCTGGAACAGGACAAACGCGGCGCATTATCTGCGTGAAGGATATGAAAACGGCAAAATCTTCTTCGGCAGTTCATCCGGCAGTATGTGCTGGTTCCGTCAGGGCTTTGATGACTGCGGGCCGGACGATGATTTTGAATTTATCGATGCTCTTGGGCTGCTGCCGTATAACAATGTTCCTCATTATGAAGGAGCGTTCTGGCACGGTTTTGACGACTTCGCAAAGAAAACCCGGCTTTCAACCGTTGCTTGTGAAAACGACACGGCAATTTGCTGCTCCGGCGGTAAATATTCCCTGATAATATCCGAAAAAAGACCGGATGCGAGAGTCTGGTTTTTCGACGCGCAGGATAATTACAAGCGCTATGACCTGACCGCCCATCCCGAAATACTTGAAAAAATGTAAATGGAGGATTTACTATGAAATACTTTCTTGACAGCGCAAAAATCGATGAAATCAGAGAGGCCTATGATACCTTCGGTATTGACGGCATCACCACCAACCCCAATCACATAATGAACAGCGGCAAGCCATTTTATACCGTCATTTCGGAACTTGCCGGTTTCGTAAAAGAAAAAGGAATAGAGGGCTCAGACGTTTTCCCGATAAGTGTTGAGATTAACCCTCATCTTGACACGGCCGACGAAATGGTTGAAATGGCGAGAAAGATTTCCGCCATGAGCAGCAACTTCGTTATCAAGATTCCCTGCACCGAGGCGGGCATTGCCGCGGCACGCAGACTTGAAAAAGAAAATATCAGAACAAATCTCACTCTTGTTTTCTCTCCTTCCCAGGCTCTCATAGCCGCCAAGAACAAGTCCCTGTTTGTATCCCCGTTCATCGGCTGGAAGGAAAACAGCGGTGAAGACTGTGTTCAGTATATAAGTGACATTGTGGAGATTTACAGAAATTACGGCTTCTACGGAAAAACCGAGATAATCTGTGCCGCAGTCAGAAACGGCAAGCAGATTGTCGACTGTGCCGTTGCGGGAGCGGATATCGTTACCGCCGGTCTTCAGGTGTTCAAAGACAGTTTCTATCATCCGTTTACCGATTACGGTCTTGAGCGTTTCTGCAGTGCCTGGGATAAGACGATTACAGACTGAGTGAAAGGAAACTGAAATTATGAAAATAGGTTTTATAGGGCTCGGCATAATGGGCGAGTCAATGAGTGAAAACATAATAAAAAAACACGACGGCAAAGTTTTTGTTTTTGATATCAACAAAGCCCAAGTTGATAAACTTGCCGCTGTCGGCGGTGTTCCCTGTTCAAGCAGCGCGGAAGTCATCAAAAATGCTGATATCGTCTTTACGATGGTTCCGAAGTCAGAGCACGTTCGCTCTGTTTATGATGAGATGCTTCCCTTTATCGACAGCACTAAGATTTGCGTTGATATGAGCACAATAGATCCTTCCGTTTCAGTTGAAGTTGCCGCCGATGTCAAGGCAAAGGGAGGCCGGTTTGCAGATGCCCCCGTTGTAAAGTCAAAGCCCGCGGCAATCAACGGCACGCTCGGTATTCTCGTAGGTTGTGACGAAGAACTCTATCCCGTTATTGAGCCCATTCTCAAATATATGGGCTGCAATGTTATCCGTATGGGCGAAAACGGTATGGGTATAACAATGAAAATCTGCCATAACGCTCTTGTCGGCGAAATTCAGAATGCGGTAAACGAAACTCTGGGCCTTGCCCGCAAGCAGGGCATAGCCATTGAGGATTTTGTCAAGGCGGTTTCATACGGCGGAGCCCAGAATTTCTATCTTGACAGCCAGTGGCAGAATCTTGCCTCTGAAAACTGGACAACGGCGTTCTCCCTTGAGAATGAACATAAAGACCTCGGAATAGCCCAGCGTCTGTGTAAGGCGTCCGGCTGCAATATGCCCGGCCTTGATAATGTCAAAGCGGTTTTTGACAAAGGCATGGAAAAGGGAATGGGCAAAACCGACTTCAGAGCTACCTACAGAATAGTAAACGGAGAGGTTTGATTGGTTATGTCTTTTGAATGTGCATACATACCGATAGGAGTCGGTACATTTCATCTTGAAAGCGCAAAGAGCTGCTTTGATAAGAGCGTTGATTATCTCAGAAGTCTGGATGCGGGTTTCAAAGCTCCCTCCGATATGCTTCTCACGATTGATGCGCTCGACTCCTACCTTGAAACAATAAAACCGGACTTTGCGGTAGTCCAGAATCTCACATTCGCCAACGCGGCGTATATGTGCGAGATACTCAAAAAAATCGACTGCCCCGTTCTTCTGTGGACTCTGCGCGAGCCCGTGATTGACGGTACCCGTCTCAGACTTAATTCGCTTACCGGCGCTTTTTCGGCGGCAAATTCAATGAGAGGCTTCGGCAAGACCTTTGAATATGTATTCGGCTCACCCGACGAGGATAAAGTGAAGTCAAAAATCAAATCCGTCTATGCGGCTGCAAAACTTGTCAAATCCTTCAAATCACTTAAACTTCTCCAGGTCGGCCATACGCCCCAGGGTTTCGGCTTCGGCAGAGCGCTTGATCTTGAAGCACTGAAAACTTTCGGAGTAACAGTAAACTCCATTGAGGCGAGAGAACTGATTGACAAGGCAAAAACCTTTACAGACGAGGATATAGTGCCTTATCTCGATGACGCAAAGAAGAGAATCTGCGGTCTTGATTCCGTAAATGAAAAGAATGTCAGGGATTTTGCGAGGTTATATAAGGCATATTATGAATATGTCAAAGCCGAGGGTATCGGTGCTCTTGCAAGCCGCTGCTGGCCCGATTTCTTCACCTCCTTCGGCACTCCGGTATGTTCGGTTCTCGGTATCCTCAATGACCTCAACGTGCCTGCCGCCTGTGAGTCGGACGCTTACGGCGCTCTGACTATGTACGCCGCAAATCAGCTTACGGGCAAGGCAGCTTTCTTCGGCGATCCCGTTTCCCTTGATGAAAAAGAGAACACCCTGACCTTTTGGCACTGCGGTATGGCTCCCTGCTCTCTTGCAAGGGAGGACACAGGCGCGTGCGCGGGGCTTCACTGTAACAGAAAGATAGGTCCCACGCTTGAATTCGGCTGCAAGGCTGAGGAAAAGGTTACGATATTCAGAATCGGCAGAAATCCTGACGGCACTTTCCGTTTCTTCCTTACTAAGGGCAGGGCGGTTGACAAGCCGAAACAGTTCAGCGGCACTTCTATAGTTGTTGAAACAGAAAGCAGTTCCGCCGAAATAATAGATATGGCTGTCAGAGACGGCTGGGAACCCCATTTTGCCGTTGCTATGGGCGACATTACAAGTGAAATCGAAGCCCTCGGTAATTTTATCGGAATTGAGGTTTGCCGGTATTGATGCTTGAAAAAATCCTGTTTTTACTCACGGTTTTTCTTACCAATATTATCCAGTGCATAACCGGCTTTGCGGGTACTGTTCTTGCGATGCCTTTTTCCGTTATGCTTGTCGGTTATGACGTTGCAAAGCCCGCGCTCAATATACTCGGGTTACTTGCCTCGGTCTATGTCGTCATCACCTGTTTCAGGCATATCAACAAAAAAGAGCTTCTCAAAATGACGGGAATTATGCTTGTCGGTATGGCGGCGGGAATATACCTCAAACGTTTCTTCACGGGCAATCCGTCCCTGCTCTATAAGACACTCGGAGTCATTGTGATTGTATTTGCTGTGATGAATGCCGTTAAATTCTATATGCACAAAGATGATAAGGTTCTGCCGTCTCCCGTGTCTGTAATTCTTCTCGTGCTTGCGGGAGTGGTTCACGGTATGTTTGTGTGCGGGGGACCGCTGCTTGTTACGTATGCAAGCGGTAAAATACGGGATAAGGACGAATTCAGAGGCACTCTGAGCGCAGTTTGGATTTTGCTGAACGGTATCCTTTTTGCAACAGATATATATGAGGGTTATTTCACTCCGGAAACAATCAGAATTACCGCAATATCGGTTGTGACACTTGCTGCCGCTCTGGTAATCGGCAGTCTTATCAGCAAAAAAATGAGCCGCAAGGTATTCTTGCAGCTTACGTATGTTCTCATGCTCATCAGCGGAGTATCTCTGCTTATTAAATAAAAACTGATAAAGGAATGATGGATTTGACTAATCTTACGGAGACTCACGGAATAAAACTGAAAGACAAAATCGGTTATGCCCTCGGCGATACCGCCGGTCTTCTCACATTTTCGCTTATCGGAGCGTTTCAGAATAAATTCTACACGGACGCGCTTGGTATCAGCCCTGCAAAGATAGTTGTGCTCATTCTTATCGCCAGAATCTGGGACGCGGTAAACGATCCTCTCTGGGGTGCGTTCATTCAGTCCCGCAAGCCGAATCGGGGAGGGCAGTTCCGTCCCTGGATACTCAGGTTTTCGATTCCCCTTGCCATTGCGTCTGCCCTGATGTTTTTCAAGATTCCCGGCCTGGATGAAACGAAATATCTCGTTTATGCTTATATTACCTATATATTATATGGTATGATGTATACAGCCGTGAACATTCCTTACGGTTCGCTTGCATCGGTTATCACCGATGATGAGCTTGAGCGTTCATCACTTTCAATGTGGCGCTCAATCGGAGCCGGTCTCGGCGGTCTTCCCGGCACAATTGTTCTGCCTATGATAGTTTACACCGTTACGGGCAAATATGCCAACGGTACCAATATCCAGGCTCTTGATGAGAATAAACTCTTCTGGTGCGTTCTTGCGCTTTCTGTTCTTTCCGTCCTTGTATATGCAATTCATTACAAACTCACAAAGGAAAGGATTGCACCCCAGAAGAAGGACGGCACCAAGAACTACAATGCTTTTGCTACGGTTAAGGCTCTTATCTCAAACAGACCCTTTGTTATGCTTTCCCTCGCTTCGATGCTTCTCATAGCGTTCCAGTTTTATTATCAGTCCACCTACACCTACCTTTTCACTGACTATTTCGGTAAGGCGGGAATGTATGCTTTCGTAACAATCTGCACCTACGGTCCGATGGCAATATTCATCCCGGTTATGAATAAACTCATCCGCAAGTTCGGTAAGAAGGAACTCTGCGCCGCAGGTATGGCTTTTGCGGCCGTAATCAATTTTATTCTCTTTGCGCTCAGGGGGACGGCTCTTGCCCAAAGCCCCGTTGTTTTCCTTGTGTTCACCTTCTTCTCCGGTCTCGGTCAGACCTTTCTTGTGCTCGAAGTCTGGGCGCTTGTTATGGATGCCATTGACTACCACGAAGTGCGTACGGGGAAACGCGAAGAAGGCATGGCTTACGCATTTTTCTCATTCACAAGAAAACTCGGTCAGACCCTTGCCGGAGTCGGCCTGAACGCTTTGCTTGCCTATATTCGTTATAACGGTGAGCTTTCAAAGCAGGGAATTGCCCTGAGTCAGGACGTTCTTTCAAAGCTCTATGACATTTCCACTCTTGTGCCTGCCGTTATGCTCTCGCTTATGGCGGTTCTGCTCTTCTTCGGTTACAACCTCTCCAAGAAAAAACTTGTTGAGATGCACGAAGATCTTGAGCGGATAAGAGAAACAGAGGAATAATACACAGAATTACAAACAGGTCACAAATAAACCCCATTCGTCCTCGAACGAATGGGGTTATAGTTTTATACTTATCTGAACCAGACGGTAAGACTTGTGAAAGCCACTTTGAATACATATTTGATGAATGACAGTACTTTGTCGAAGAATGTGTTGATTTTCTTCGGAGGATCAACTGTCTCTCCCGGACCGGGAAGAACAGCGTCTCTGTCGGATATATCGTCATCAACGAGGAATTTGTTTATCAGAGGCTCAAATATCGTGTAGGCAATTTCGTAGAAATTGTCTGCGCCGGGGAGAGGAAGTCTGTTAAGAAGAGAAACATTGAGTTCGTCGATTTCTTCGAGACCGAAGGCCGATATTACGGAGTTGATAACCTGAGTTGTCTGTCTGTTCCCCGCTTCGGCAAGAACATATTTAAGCTGAGTGTTCAGAGCTGTAATGAGCAGTTTCCCCTCGGGAGAGGTTTCAATACCCATATTTTCATTTCCGTAGTAGATTGAGGCAACTCCCGATGAAATCAAATCCATAAGGTTGTAATAATCGGATTCGGGCAGTTTGACGCCGGATTTTGCCGCTATTGATTCAACCGTCGTGCCGTCGTAATCCTTGTTGTAGAGCGGCATCTCAACGGCTTCGCCCACGAGCGTCATAACGGTCTGAATGGTATCATAAAGCGGACCGCTTTTTTGGTTGAGGGCGCCGGCAATAAATTCCGGGGTCAGGTATTTCGCAATCTTTCTCTCGATTGAATATTTGAAATAGCCTTTGGAGTATTCGGTGTAATCGGTTCTCATCAGCTCAAGCTGCTTGGGGGTGAAACCTTCAGTGATATAATCAAAATTGCATTCGAGAATGGTCTCGTTTTTGATATCCATCGCATCTTTACTGAGGTTTACCATTCTGTATTCGAGAGGATAAGACGAGAGCGCGGTGGTGAGAATGTCATAGACAGTCCGTCCGTTTTTGCCCGTGTACGCGCTTATGTTATTGCCGTGTTCGTGGCCGGTGAAAACATACTGGATTCCGTACTGCGTAAACTTTTCGGCAACTTTCTTGCTGTCTCTGACGATGAAGTCTTTCATAAGCAGTTCGGCATAGGGAATCGGGTCAAGCAGGGGATGATGCATGAAGGATATAACCGTTCTGCCGCTCTCCTTCGCCTCATTTGCCCTTGCCTCAATCCAGCCGAAAAGCCTGTCATCAAAGCCGTCGCCGTCTTTTCCTTCCAGGCATGAATCAATCGCTATGAGCCTGAAATTTCCGGGAAGGTCAACGCAGTAAGAAGCGGTTTGCGTGTCAACATTCACTGCCTCATCATAGCCGAAATTGTGATAATAGCTTTTAAACTCTTCGCGTGTGGAACGGTAATAATCATGGTTTCCGGGAGCCACATAAACAGGAATGCCCGATTCCTCCTCAAAGAGGTTGAGAATAGAGGCGAAGTATTCGTGCTCCTCCTGATTTCCGTCATTTGCCAGATCACCGGGTAAAATGATAAAATCCGGCTTTTCTTCTTTCATTTTGGTCAGAAAGGTGACAAAAATGCCGATAGCTTCGGTATAAAGGTTTCCGGAATTGCGCGCGTGAAAATAAAGCTCGTTTTCCGGATAATTTACAGCGGGCACGGCGCCCTTTTCGAGAGCGTGAATATCTGTGCAAACGGCAAATCTGATTTCATCGTCCTGCCCGTCTGCAAAGGAGATTATTCCGAAGCATCCGGTTGTAAGAATTAAGGCCATAAAGACGCAGATAGCTTTTCTGATATTTTTCATATTATTCCCTCCCGGTTTCTGCCTGACACATCAAATGCGGCATAACATATAAACAGTTTCCCGAAAATTCGTATTTTTAATTATCTCATTGATCGGCCTTTTTTTCAACAGATTTTCGGAAATATGGGCACATTAAATATAAATAATCCTTTTTTTTCGGGAAAAAGCGAATAGAAACATCGGTAAATATTTGATATAATACCATGAGGTTATGCTGCCGGTTCGGCAGGCTGCGGTTTATGCCGGCATTTCCGATAATAATTCAGGAGGTTTAAGATGAAAAATTATTTTGACTTAAAAGGTCAGGTAGCTCTTGTAACGGGCTGCTCAGCAGGTTTGGGAGTTCAGATGGCAAAGGCTCTCGCAAATCAGGGCTGCAATATTGTTGCTCTGGCTCGCAGAAAGGACAAACTTGACGCTGTAGTTGCGGAAATCAAAGCAGAATTCAACGTTGATGCCATTGCCGTTTGTTGCGACATAACAGATACCGACGGAGTTGAGGCAAGTATTGATGAGGCGCTTGCCCATTTCGGAAGAATTGATATTGTTATAAACAACGCCGGCACAGGTGCGGTTGCCCCCGCGGAGGACATCACAGACAAGCAGTTCGGCGATGAGTGCGATATCGACCTTTTCGGTTCATTCAGAGTTGCCCGCGCGGCAGCAAAGAAGGCTATGATTCCCGCAAAGTACGGCAGGATTATCAACATCGCTTCAATGTACGGTCTTGTGGGCAATAAAATAGCCGGCTCCGCCCCTTATCACGCAGCAAAGGGAGGCGTGGTCAATCTTACCCGCGCGCTTGCGGCGGAGTGGGGTAAATACAACATAACGGTCAATTCCATTTGTCCCGGTTATTTCTATACCGATTTGACCAGATATACGCTTAACAGCGAATTCTTCCAGCAGAACGCAAAGACAATGATTCCCTTGGAGCGTTACGGAAATGAGGGCGAACTTGATACGGCTGCCCTCTTCCTTGCTTCTCCCGCTTCAAGCTATGTCACAGGCGTCAATCTTGCTGTTGACGGCGGATACACCTGCATGTAAAAGTCCTGCCGATTCTGTAAGCGGAAGGTGAGAAGATGAGTCTTGATTATAAGAAACTCGGCGCAGATCTTTCCGGGATATCATCAGGCGTAACCCGTAAAATAAAGCCGAAAAATCCGACCTCAAAACTTCTGACAAAGATGACGGATGACGCCTGTTCATTTTTCATTCGTCTCGCGATTCTCAACACGACGGCGCCGGTGTGTATCGCCGCGCTGATGAGTTTGCTTGAAGCAAACAGGTCGGGAAGAAAAAAAGTCCGTTCAAAATGTTAGTACCGGACAAATAACTCACAAAAATACCGCAGGGCTCCACGGGAGCTTCTGCGGTAAATTTTTCTGCAATCAAGTGTCTGTCTGCCAGATTTTTACATAATCAACAATGAATTCCGTTTTGTAATCCTTTTCATACCTTATCCCTTCATCGGGGATTTCGAGTGAAACAATCACATCTTCGGGCACGTCGGAAACACCCTTTGAAAAGCTTGTCCTTCCGCTTTCCACACCGTTGATATAGAATATGTATTCGTCTTCGGTCCATTTGAGACCGTAGGTGTTGTATTCTTCATGAATGTTTTTGCCTCTGAATTGACCGACCATACATGAATCAATGTGTTCGATATCGTCGTCGCCTCCGTTACAGTGAACGGTTGATGTGACTGCGTCCTTGTAAATCCTGTTGTCTTCATATCGGGATACAGACTCAAATATATCAAGCTCCGCTCCGCCGACACCTCCCTGCGAAATGCTGTGATCATAGGGGTGTTCAGCCTGAATCCAGAATGCGCTCCAGAAATCGGCACCCTTGTTGCAGATACATCTGATTTCAAAATACCCGTGTTTATACTGCTTGTTGAGTTTAATCATTCCGACATACCAGCCAGGACCGTATTCTCCGTTTTCGAGGTATTCACCCGTGATGACGAGTTTACCGTCCTCAACCCTGACCTGCGAAGCGCCGTTAAAGCCGCAGCGTCTCGGACCGAGGCCTCTGTGACTCCACGCCTGCATATCAAGCGCATCCGAGTTGAATTCATCCTCAAATACGAGGGAGTAACCGCTTAAATCAAGTTCCCCGCCGAGCGGGGTTACCGGGCTGTCTGATATGACACAAGCGAACATTTCAAAAAAGGCGACAATCACCGAAACCAGTTTTCTGACCGAAAATGAACCTTGAAGACTGCGAATAAGTCTGCCCACTCTGTAAATTGATTCCCTTTGGCGGTATGCGAGTTTGAGAAGGTCAAACAGTTTTTCCATCAGAATCACCTCGCGCAAAGAATACCACAGATTTTCGCCGATGTCCACTGAAATGTCAATTTGCTGAAAAATACCGAAAAAAAGCAATCATTACTGTTTTTACAACCAAAGTAAAAATGGATAAAAAATCATTCATAATTTTGTAATATATGTCAATTTATTTTTCGATAACTTTAATATATAATTTTTACGAATAAATTATACCCCTAAAAGGAGTGGAGTATATGACAAAGAAAATTTTATCAGTTCTCCTCGCAGTTCTTATGGTTTGCTGCGTTATCCCGTTTGCCGCTTTTGCGGACGGAGACGCAACCGTAGTATCCTCAAGCGAGAGAGTCAACGCATGGAACGGCAAAATGAACCTCGTTGTCAACAGACTTCTCGACAACGAGAAATCCGCCAACTGGAAGTATGTTGCCGAAAACAACAAAGAGCTTACAGACACCATGCTTACATACACGGTTTTCTCACTTTATGACAATGCATGGCAGAACGCTTTTGATCAGAGCGTATCCGTTGATACGGCGGAGAAAGTTCTTATCTCTCTCATCGAGAAAGTTGACACCGGCATAGGCGATTCAAAGTTTGAGCAGATTTATAAAGTTCTTCAGACAGCAAGTGACGCAAACGATCTTGCCCAGAAGGTCAACGGCTTTGTCAAGATTTCCGACACCCTCTCTTCCGAGGAGTGGACCAAAGCTTTCAAGTACATTGACAATGCCATTAAAATTTACAAGCTCTATGACAAGTCCAGAGACGATGTTATCGAGATGTATGCAAGAGTTCTTTCCGTTCAGGCGGCAAACGATCTCTACATTGAGTTCCTTCAGTATGTTGCCGACAACTGCGAATACAATGTAGTTGCCACAGCAGCGGCTGACCTCATTTCCAAGATCAACGCCAGCATTGAAGACCTTGTTCAGGATGAGCTTGCAAAGCTTGCTCTTTCGACCGGCACAAGCGTTATCCAGAATGCTATCTCTCTTGCTATGGATACAAACGCCTACACAGCCGTTGCCCTCAAGGTTTATCAGGTAGGCACAAGCGTTGCCGATGTTCTCTGGAACACCAGCGACCAGTATGCCCTTATGGACGAACTCTTCACTACCTTCTACGCTGAGTCCTGTGCGGTTGATTGGACACGCAGAACCACAACACCGGAAGCTTACGAGTTTGCAGTATGCACCGTTCTCGGTCTCAGACAGGTCGGCGCAGATACCCTCTACAACCTCAAGCTTGCTCAGCTCGGCGGTTTCATAGGCAAGGTCAAGAACCAGCTCAGCTTCAACATCAGATTTGAGTACGTTTCCGAAATAGCTTTCCTTCAGCTCGCAAAATACGTGCTGTTTGATACTCCCGTTTCGGATTACGGCTTTGTCAGCTCCATCATCACCGCTTACACTCCTGCGTTGATAACCGCGGGCTCCACCGAGATTACAAATACAAACAGCACATTTGCTACCGCAGACGGTTTCTTCACCAGTGCTTACAGCGAGTATACATCTAACTATATTAAGATGGGCTTCCTTACCTCAACTCAGGATGTCAAGGCATCTGCAGACAGCGATACCCTTGCGACTCTTATCGTAGAGAAGGCCGGTGCTATGGGTGTTGAAGATTACTCATACACCAATGTTACTGTCGGTCCCGACAGATATGCAATCGTTGATACCGCACTCAACAGCAAGGTTTACACCTATGTTACTCCTTCCGGTGCCGACAATATAGTTCTGAGTGCAGATTTCGTATATCCCGATTACGCGGCAAAACCGACAGCTCAGAATATCACAAATGCCGTAATCAATGTTGCGAAAGATGAAGTGTCAGGCAAGGTAATCTCCATCAAAGAGCTTATCGACGGTTTCTTTGCAAAGATTAAAGAATCACTTTCCTCCATCTTCTCTTTCTTCAAGAAATAATATTTAACCGGATTTAAGTGATATTGAATCGGCGGCGGCAACGGTCAGTTGCCGTCGCCTTAATAAGGAGATAATCCTCTGTTCCTGAGGAACGAAAACCGGAGTTGATAATATGGAAACAAGAGTTGCGGTTATCAGCATCATAGTTGAGAAAAACGAAAATACGGATAAGCTCAACAACATTCTTCACGATTACAGCGCTTTTGTTCTGGGCAGAATGGGCATCCCTTACAGGAAACGCGGGATAAGCATCATCAGTGTCGCTGTTGAGGCTCCCCAGTCCGTTGTAAGCGCCCTTTCCGGCAAAATCGGAAGAATAGACGGTATGAGTGTAAAAACCGTTTATTCCAATGAAACTTATACAGAAGATTAAAAAACATTATATATTACATATTAATAGTATCTGACCCTGACGCCGAAATAGTTTATTGAGGCGGAAGCTCAAATGATTTTAACAGGAGCCGACCTCAGGGTAATCGGCTCATTTTTTATTATATGGATAAAAAAACCGGAACAGCCGCAGAGCTGATTGGGCGCCTTGCAGCGGGTGAAAGACTCAGCCTTGACGAATACCGGGTGATTATTGAAGGACAGAACGAGAAAACCCGGGCTGTTGCCGCTTCCCTTGCGGATAAAGTGCGCACGGAGATTTACGGCAGAGATATTTACCTGAGGGGCCTGATAGAAATCGGCAATTATTGCCGGAACGACTGCTTTTACTGCGGCATAAGAAAATCGAATAAGAAATGTGACAGATATAAGCTGACAAAGGCTGAAATAATGGATTGCTGCCGAGAAGGATACAGTCTCGGATACAGAACCTTCGTGCTCCAGGGCGGAGAGGGGATATTCTCCGTTGATGAAATCTGTGAGCTTGTTTCGTCTGTTCATTCGGCCTACCCCGACTGCGCAATCACTCTGTCTCTCGGAGAATATCCGCGTGAGGATTATGCCCGTATGTTCGAAGCGGGAGCCGACAGGTATCTTCTGCGCCACGAAACCGCCGACAGGGAGCACTATGAAAAGCTCCATCCGCCTTCAATGTCCTTTGATAACCGTATGCGCTGTCTCAGGGATCTGAAAGAAATAGGATTTCAGGTCGGTTGCGGGTTTATGGTAGGTTCGCCGTTTCAGACTTCTCTTACTCTTGCGAAGGATCTGAAATTCGTGGCTGACTTCAGGCCGGATATGTGCGGAATAGGTCCGTTTATTCCCGCTGCCGGCACTCCTTTTGAGAATGAGCCGCCCGGTACTGCCGAGCAGACAGTATATCTGCTTTCTTTGCTCAGGCTTACTCAGCCCAATCTTCTTTTACCCTCCACAACTGCCCTCGGAACAGTTGACCCCGACGGACGCGAAATGGGAATACTGGCCGGAGCGAATGTTGTGATGCCGAATCTTTCTCCGGTTGCGGTAAGAAATAAGTATTCGCTATACGATAATAAAATCTGCACCGGAGAAGAATCAGCCCAATGCGCCGTCTGTCTTGAAAGGCGTATGAATTCCATAGGATACAGAATAGTTTCGTCGAGAGGCGATATAATAAAGTGAACTCTGAAAGTGAGGCAATTAACAATGGCTGTTTACAATCCCAAATCTCTTCACGCCGAAGAATTTATCAATCACGAAGAAATCCTTGAAACCCTTGCATATGCCGAGGCAAACAAAAACAATGTTGAGCTTATTGACTCCCTCCTTGAAAAAGCAAAGCCGAAAAGGGAGGGCAACGGATACAGGTGTTCAGGACTTACTCACAGAGAGGCATCGGTTCTGCTCGCTTGTGAAATACCCGAAAAAATTGAGGAGATGTATAAACTCGCGAATGAAATCAAGCTTGCTTTCTACGGCAACCGTATAGTTCTGTTCGCTCCTCTTTACCTCTCAAACTACTGCGTCAACGGCTGCCTTTACTGCCCTTACCATTACAAAAATAAGCATATAAAGAGAGTAAAGCTCACACAGGAGCAGGTAAGGAATGAAGTAATAGCCCTTCAGGATATGGGCCACAAAAGGCTTGCCATTGAAGCAGGCGAAGACCCGGTAAATAACCCCATCGAGTATATTCTTGAATGTATCAATACCATTTATTCCGTTCATCACAAGAACGGTGACATCCGCAGAGTGAATGTGAACATCGCCGCCACAACGGTTGAGGAATACCGTATGCTCAAAGATGCCGGCATCGGCACTTATATTCTCTTCCAGGAAACCTACAATAAAAAGAGCTATCTTGAGCTTCATCCGACAGGTCCGAAGCACGACTATGATTATCATACAGAGGCTATGGACAGAGCCATGGAAGGCGGCATTGACGATGTCGGATTAGGCGTATTATTCGGGCTTGAAGGTTACAAATATGAGTTTGCAGGTCTTCTTATGCACGCCGAGCATCTTGAGGCTGTCCACGGAGTAGGCCCTCATACGATCAGTGTTCCCAGGGTAAAGCACGCCGATGATATAGATCCCAGCGCATTTGATAACAGCATATCCGATGAGATGTTTGCCAAGATAATCGCCTGCATCCGGATTGCCGTTCCCTATACCGGTATGATTATATCCACACGTGAAAGCGAGGCAGTCAGAGGCAAAGTGCTTGACTACGGTATCTCCCAGATAAGCGGAGCTTCCCGTACTTCAGTCGGCGGATACACTGAGGAAGAACGCCCCCACGATTCAGAGCAGTTTGATGTTTCGGACCAGAGAACCCTTGATGAAGTTGTCCGCTGGCTTATGGAGATGGACCATATTCCGTCATTCTGTACGGCCTGTTACAGAGCCGGCAGAACCGGTGACAGGTTTATGAGCCTTTGCAAGAGCGGCCAGATTCTTAACTGCTGTCACCCCAATGCCCTTATGACGCTCACTGAGTATCTTGAGGATTATGCAAGCCCCGAAACAAAGAAAATCGGCTATGAACTCATTGAGAAAGAGCTTAAAAAGATACCCAAGGAAAATGTTATGAATATAGCAAAGCAGAATATAGAAGCGATAAAGAACTCAAACAGACGCGATTTCAGATTTTAAGGTGTTTTTATGGGACTTAACGATACTGTCAGCGCCGAGAGAATTCATATAAGCTTTTTCGGCAGGAGAAACGCAGGAAAGTCAAGCCTTGTCAATGCCGTGACCGGTCAGGAGTTGAGCGTTGTTTCCGAAATCAAGGGCACAACAACGGATCCCGTTAAAAAGGCTATGGAGCTTCTGCCTCTCGGGCCTGTGCTTATAACCGACACACCCGGAATAGACGATGAGGGCTTGCTCGGCGAAAAAAGAACCGGGAAATCAAAAAATGAAATACGCAAAACCGATATAGCGGTAATTGTTGCCGACGGATGCGAAGGATCCGGTGAATGGGAAAAGGAACTGACCGGAATATTCAGCCGCAGAAATGTTCCCTTTGTGATTGCCTATACCAAAGCCGACCTGATGGCTGAGGTTCCTCAAAACACGGAGAATGAGATTTATACAAGTTCAGTAACGGGATACGGTATTGAGGAACTGAAAAACAGACTTTCCGCTTTTGCGGATGAGGTGAAGAACAGCAAACTGATTGTTGCTGACCTCATTATGCCCGGCGATACTGTTGTACTCGTGATTCCGATAGACGGGTCGTCGCCGAAAGGGCGGATCATCCTCCCTCAGCAGCTTACTCTGAGAGAGCTTCTTGATTATCACTGCACGGCGGTTTGCTGCCGGCCTGAGGAACTTAAACAGACGCTGTCGTCGCTTAAGGAACCGCCTGCTCTGGTAATAACGGACTCGCAGGTTTTTGAGCAGGTCGGCAAAATCGTTTCCCGCAGTACCCGTCTCACCTCGTTCTCAATCCTTTTCGCAAGATATAAGGGCGAACTCGGCGAGCTTGTGAAGGGAGCAAGGGCACTTTCCGGGCTTAAAAGCGGGGATACGGTTCTCATATCAGAGGGCTGTACCCATCACAGACAGTGCAACGATATCGGTACAGTAAAGCTTCCCGGCTGGATAGAAAAATATACAGGAGTCAAACCGGGCTATCTGTTTACTTCGGGCGGAGAATTCCCGGATAATCTGAGCGGAATCTCGCTCATTGTTCACTGCGGCGGCTGTATGCTCAACGAAAAAGAGATGCACAGCCGTATCGAGAAGGCAAAAGAAAAAGGCGTTCCCATAGTAAATTACGGGATCGCCATAGCTCAAATGCATGGAATACTGGACCGTTCTCTTGAAGTCTTTGAGAGCTGAATCTCAATATCCGTTGATTTCCTTTTTTTGCATTGCTTCCAGGATTTTCTTCCTGACATTGCCGTATTTCTTTTCGAGAGAAGATAAAAACAGTTTTGTTTCCTCACGCTCCGTGGTTTTGTCCGCGGGGCATTTGCTTTTTATAACCGGAAGCTGTTCCTTGCGCGCGACCCTTGCGCAGTCGCTTTCACGCGCAAAAATCATAGGCCTTATAACTGTGATTTGCTTTCTTGACAGGTAGGTAACGGGCATAAAGCAGTCAAGGCTTGCGCCTATGAATAAATTCATTACAAAGGTTTCGGCTATGTCGTCGAGATGATGCCCGAGAGCCACCTTGTTGCAGCCGAGTTCAAGCGCAGCATTGTGAATTGCGCCCCTGCGCATTTTTGCGCAAAGGGAGCAGGGATTCTTTTCGTTACGCACCTCGAAGATGAGGCGGGCAAGATCCGTGCTTCTGATATGATATTCCACTCCGAGTTTGTCGCAGAGCTCTTTTATCGGTGAAAAGTCTCCGTCTTTATTGCCGAAGCGCATATCAACCGTGACAGCGACAATTTCATATTTTTCGGGATAGAAAGACTTCATGCGCGCCAATGCGGCCAGAAGCGCAAGGGAATCCTTGCCGCCGCTGACAGCCACGGCAATCCTGTCCCCGTTTTCTATCAGATTATACTTCTGACAGGCGGCACGCATATAACTCAATAATTTCTGCATAATTTTTTACTCAATAATCAGCGGTTCAATACTTATGCATTTTCCGCTGCTGTTGTCAATTCCGAATACACAGGCGTTCATCATACATTCGCCCTCCGCCGTGTCAAATCTTGCGGGCATTCCGGTTTTCAGACGGTTGACAGAGATTTCAGGCTTGACACCTAGGATGGAATTCTTCGGCCCTGTCATTCCGATGTCTGTTATAAATCCCGTGGAGCCGGGGAGAATTTTTGCGTCGGCAGTCATAACATGGGTGTGGGTTCCGAAAATACCGGAAACTCTTCCGTCAAGATAATAGGCCATAGCTCCCTTTTCTGAGGTTGCCTCTGCGTGAAAATCAACCATAATAATTTTGCTGTTTATTTTTTCCAGAATGGAGTCCGCTGCCATGAACGGATTGTCACAGGTGTCCATATATATGCTTCCGCTCAAATTGATGACGGTTACCGATGAATAGCCGAGATCTACCGTAACATAACCCTTGCCCGGTGCATTGACATAATAATTCTCAGGGCGGATTATATTCTTTTCGGTGTCAAAAAAATCATAGATCTCTTTCCTGCGGAACGCATGGTTTCCCGTTGTTATGACATCCACTCCGCTGTCAAATAAAAACTGCGCGGAATGTGGTGTGATACCGTTTCCCACAGCCGAGTTTTCACCGTTTGCAATGCAAAGATCAATCCCCTTGACCTTTTTAAGTGAGGGCAGTTTCTGCCTGACAAAATTGCATCCTATCTCCGATACAACGTCACCGATAGCCAGTATATTCATAAATCCATCCTTCTTGCTGAAAAAGCGGAGGCCGATTCTTCGGTCTCCGCTCAATGATTATTTCGCTACGCCGAAAGCCCTTGTTTCTCTGATAAGGTTAACCTTGATTTCGCCGGGATAATCCATTGAATTTTCGATTTTTTCGGCAATTTCTTTGGCCATGATGACCATTTTATCATCGCTGACCATATCGGGCTTAACAATGATTCTGACTTCTCTGCCTGCCTGGATGGCAAACGAGCGTTCAACGCCCTCAAATGAGGTAGCGATATTTTCAAGCGACTCAAGTCTCTTGATGTAATTCTGAAGATCTTCTCTTCTTGCTCCGGGTCTTGCGGCCGAAATGGCATCGGCTGCCTGGACAAGGACTGCGGTAGTGCTCTTGGGTTCTGCACCGCCGTGATGAGCTTCAATGGCGTTGACAATGATATCGTTTTCTTTGTATCTCTTCGCAAATTCAACGCCGAGGGAAACGTGAGTTCCCTCCATTTCGTGGTCGAGCGCCTTGCCTATATCATGAAGCAGGCCGGCTCTCTTTGCGCTCTTGACATCACTGCCGAGTTCTGCCGCCATAAGACCGGCAATATATGAAACTTCAAGTGAATGCTTAAGAACGTTCTGACCGTAACTTGTGCGGTATTTAAGTCTGCCGAGGAGCTTGACTATTTCGGGATTGACGTTGTTGACGCCTGCCTCAATGACGGCTCGTTCACCTGTTTGCTTGATAGTCTGTTCAACCTCGCGCTTTGCTTTTTCATAGAGTTCTTCAATTCTGGCGGGATGGATTCTTCCGTCCTGAATAAGCTTCTCAAGAGTGACTCTTGCGACCTCTCTTCTGACCGGGTCGAAGGATGAGATTGTGATGACCTCGGGAGTGTCATCGATTATAAGGCTGACACCTGTGATCATCTCTATTGTGCGAACATTTCTTCCTTCTCTGCCTATTATCCTGCCCTTCATTTCGTCGTTCGGAAGGGGAACGACGGACACGGTGGCCTCGGCGGCGTGGTCAGCCGCGCACCGCTGGATTGCAGTGGTAATGATTTCTCTTGCTATGCTGTCTGATTCGTCTCTTGTTTTCTGCTCGTATTCCTTAATCTTGACCGCTTTTTCATGATCAAGTTTATCGTCGAGCTGGGTAATGATGTAAGATTTTGCCTGCTCCTGAGTGAATCCGGATATTCTTTCGAGGATTTCAAGCTGGCTCTTCTTCATCGTTTCGAGTTCTTCGAGCTTTGCTTCGGCAGTTTTTATCTTGCCGTCAAGGATTTCCTCCTTTTTCTCGAGATTATCGCTTTTTTTGTCGAGATTCTCTTCCTTTTGAGTTATGCGCTTTTCGAGTCTTTGTACCTCGGACCTTCTTTCACGCAGTTCTTTTTCTGTTTCGCTGCGCTGTTTGTGTATTTCATCCTTGGCTTCAAGAATTGCTTCTTTTTTCTTTGCCTCTGCAGCTGAAAGCGCATCACTCACGATTTTGGCTGCTTCTTTTTCCGCTGAACCTATCGCTGCTTCGGCAACTCTTTTGCGATGTGCAGTGCCTATGAAAAAGCCGGCAATGGCTCCGATTATTAAACCGGCTACCGCACATACGATGCTGATCCATTGCAAAAAACTATTCCTCCTTCTTCCGGATACCCCGTTTCATTGCCGGTATCCGGATAATCCGGCGCTGTGAGCGCCGCAGTTATTCACATTTAATTTTTAAGAATGATGCCATTTCACCGTGCTGCCCGTTAAGACAGACTGACGCACGCACATCCGGGCGGAAATCTCCCGGTTAATCAATTAACCGTATATCGAAAACATATTCCGCTACTGTCAAACGGATATGCATACCGTATTCAACCGGCGTGTGCCGCACAATCGGCACACAATAACACCATTATATAAATAATATACTTATAACTTCATTATGTCAAGTTTTTTGTTTATATTTGGTATAAAAAAATATTGACAACATCAATATATGGTGTTAGTATAGACTTGCATATTAAATCGGTGAGACAGAAGCCGAAGCAAAAGCAGTTTTTCAGAGAACCGCTTCCCGGCTGCAAGAGCGGTAAACAGCAGCTTAGGTCACCACTGTCGAGAGCCTCCGAAACAAGGAGCGCCGTAAGTGCCGCGTTAAGGCAGTTGAGAGTCGGCTTATGCCGAAAAACGGGTGGAACCGTGGGACTGTAATTATGCCTCATCCTGTTATCAGGGTGGGGTTTTTTATTATACACAGGGAAGCATAACCGCTTTCCCGGAAAGGCAGGAAATATGGTTAAAGTAAAATTGAGAGACGAAGTCAGAGAATTTGAAAACGGAACAACTGCTATGCAGATAGCCGAGAGTATCAGCGGCGGTCTTGCAAGAAATGCGTGTGTATGCAAAATTGACGGAGAGGTCAAAGATCTGAGAACACCCATCGACAGGGACTGTTCTCTTGAAATTCTTACGTTTGACGATGATGACGGCAAGAGGACTTACAGACATACCGCGTCCCACGTTCTCGCCCAGGCAGTCAAAAGACTTTTCCCCGAGGCAAAGCTTGCAATAGGCCCGTCCATAGAAAACGGATTTTATTATGATTTTGATGTTCCGGTTCCCTTCACTCAGGAGGATCTTGCAAAAATTGAGGAAGAGATGAAAAAAATCATCAAGGAAAATCTTCCCCTTGAAAGATTTGAAATGACTCCGGAAGAAGCCGTAAAATACTATGAGGACAAGGGCGAAATCTATAAGGTTGAGCTTGTCAAAGAGCACGCCGAAAACGGTGAAAACATAAGCTTTTACAAGCAGGGCGAGTTTACCGAACTGTGCGCCGGTCCTCACGTAGCGTCAACCGGAAAGATAAAAGCATTCAAGCTTACATCCGCCACCGGGGCGTATTGGAGAGGAAGCGAAAAGAACAAGATGCTTCAGCGCATTTATGCTACCGCTTTCACCAAAAAGGACGACCTCGATGCCTACCTTGAAGCTATAGAGGAGGCAAAGAAGAGAGACCACAGAAAGCTCGGCAGGGAGCTCGGTCTGTTTACCCTGCGCGATGAGGCCCCGGGTATGCCGTTCTATCTGCCCAAGGGAATGGTACTGCGCAATACTCTCATTGATTACTGGCAGGAAGTTCATAACAAGTGGGACTACCTCGAAATATCCACCCCGCAGATTATGAAACGTTCGCTCTGGGAAACCTCCGGCCACTGGGAGCATTATCATGACGATATGTTCACAACGGAAATCGAGGGTGAGGATTTTGCCATAAAGCCGATGAACTGTCCCGGCGCTATCCTTGTTTATGACCTTGAGCCTCATTCATACAAAGAGCTTCCGCTCCGTTACAGAGAACTCGGCAAGGTTCACAGAAATGAGCTTTCGGGCGCTCTTCACGGTCTTTTCAGAGTGAGATGCTTCACTCAGGACGACGCGCACATCCTGCTCGCTCCCGAGCAGATTACCGACGAGGTTATCAGAATTGCGCGCCTGTTTGACGAGGTATACGATCTGTTCGGTCTGCCCTATGAGATTGAACTTTCAACAATGCCCGAGGACCATATCGGCTCTCTGGAGGATTGGGAAATAGCAACCAAGGCGCTTGCCGATGCGATAACCGGAATAGGAAAAACATACATCGTAAACGAAGGCGACGGCGCTTTCTACGGCCCGAAGCTTGATTTCCACATCAAGGACTGCCTCGGCAGAACCTGGCAGTGCGGCACCATCCAGCTTGATTATCAGCTTCCCGGAAGATTCAATCTCGAATATACCGGTGCGGACGGAGAAAAGCACACTCCAGTTATGATTCACAGAGTTGTGTTCGGTTCCGTTGAAAGATTCATCGGCGTAATTACAGAGCATTTCGCGGGCGCGTTTCCGCTCTGGCTGGCTCCCGAGCAGGTGAAGGTCCTTCCCATAGCCGACCGTCATCAGGAATACGCAAAAAAGGTCTGCGAGCAGCTCCGTCAGGTTAAACTCAGAGCTGACTCCGATGACAGAAGCGAAAAACTCGGTTACAAACTCCGCGAAGCGCAGCTTCAGAAGATTCCCTATATGCTTGTTGTCGGTGACAAGGAGCAGGAAGAAGGAACTGTTTCCGTGCGCAGGAGAGGCGAGGGCGATATCGGCTCAATGAAGGTCTCCGATTTTATCGATCTGGCGCTTGCTGATGTCAATTCAAAGAAAATTTGGTGATTTCATATATAACCCGGAGAAATATATAATAAATTTGTTTGAAATTGTATTTGTAAAATCATACAAACTGTGATAAAATATTTTTTGCGATTTATTCTTTAAAATTTAGGAGGAACAGTCATTATGGCAAGAAAAAAGAAAACCATGGACGGTAATAACGCTGCTGCGCACGTCAGTTATGCGTTTACCGAGGTAGCCGGAATTTATCCCATAACTCCGTCAAGCCCCATGGCCGATTACGTCGACCAATGGTCGGCACAGGGTCTGAAAAACATTTTCGGCACTACCGTTAAGGTCGCCGAGATGCAGTCGGAAGCCGGTGCTGCGGGCACTGTTCACGGCTCACTTGCAGCCGGTGCTCTCACCACAACCTACACTGCTTCCCAGGGCCTTCTCCTTATGATTCCGAATATGTACAAAATAGCCGGTGAGCTTCTCCCCGCTGTTTTCCACGTTTCGGCCCGTTGCGTCGCGTCGCACGCCCTTAACATTTTCGGAGACCACTCCGACGTATATGCCTGCCGTCAGACCGGCTTTGCCATGCTTGCGGAAACCAATCCCCAGGAAGTTATGGACCTCGGTGCCGTTGCGCATCTTGCCGCTATCAAAGGCAGAGTTCCTTTCATAAACTTCTTTGACGGCTTCCGCACTTCTCACGAAATCCAGAAGATAGAAGTATGGGATTACGATGACCTTAAGGAAATGTGCGATATGGATGCCGTTGAAGCATTCCGCAAGCGCGCTCTCAATCCCGAAAGACCTGTTATGCGCGGTTCTCACGAAAACGGCGATATTTTCTTCCAGCACAGAGAGGCCTGCAACTCTTATTATGACGCTCTTCCTGCTGTTGTTGAAGAGTATATGGATAAGGTCAACAAGAAACTCGGCACAAACTATCAGCTCTTCAACTACTACGGCGCACCCGACGCCGAAAAAGTCATTGTAGCCATGGGCTCAATCTGCGACGTAGCTGAGGAAGTTATTGATTATCTCACCGCAAAGGGCGAAAAGGTCGGTCTTGTCAAGGTCCGTCTTTACAGACCGTTCTCGGCGGAAAAACTTGCCGCAGCCATTCCCGCATCATGCAAGAAAATCGCTGTTCTTGACAGAACAAAGGAACCCGGCGCTCTCGGCGAGCCCCTTTATCTTGATGTTGTTGCCGCTCTTGCCGCAACAGGCAGAAGCGACATAAAGGTTACCGGCGGCCGTTACGGTCTCGGTTCCAAGGATACTCCTCCTGCCAGCGTATTTGCTGTTTATGAAGAACTTGACAAGGCAGAGCCGAAGGATCATTTCACCATCGGTATCAATGACGATGTAACTTATCTTTCGCTTGCCGAGAAGGCAGCTCCCAACACCGCAGCCGAGGGAACCATCGAGTGCAAATTCTGGGGTCTCGGCGGTGACGGTACTGTCGGCGCAAACAAGGACTCCATCAAAATTATCGGCGACCATACCGATAAGTATGTTCAGGCATATTTCCAGTATGACTCCAAGAAGACCGGCGGTATCACCATTTCCCACCTTCGTTTCGGTGACAAGCCCATCAAGAGTCCCTATTACATCAACAAGGCAAACTTCGTTGCCTGCCATAACCCCTCCTATGTTGAAAAAGGCTACAAAATGGTCAATGACGTAAAGCCCGGCGGTGTATTCCTTATCAACTGCCAGTGGGATGAAAAAGAGTTAGGCGAAAAGCTCAATGCAGAAGCAAAGAGATATATTGCCAATAATGATATTCAGCTTTACACGGTTAACGCCATCGACCTTGCCGCAAAAATCGGTCTTGGCAAACGTACAAACACAATCCTTCAGTCCGCATTCTTCTCACTCGCAAAAGTTCTTCCCGAAGAGGATGCAATCGGCTATATGAAGGAAAAGGCACAGAAGTTCATGAAGAAGGGCATCGAAATCGTCAAGATGAACGAGGATGCCATTGATGCCGGTGCCACAGCGTATGTTAAAATCAATGTTCCCGCCGAGTGGGCAAATGCCGTTGACAGCGGTGATGCCGCTGCATCAAAGGGCGCTGCAAAACTTGTTAAGCAGGTTGACAGCATCATGAAGCCCGTCGGACTTATGGACGGCGATTCACTTCCCGTTTCCGCTTTTAAGGATCATGAGGACGGCACATTTGAGCAGGGCGCCGCTGCTTATGAGAAGAGAGGCGTTGCGGTTTCCGTTCCCGCCTGGAATGCAACCACCTGTGCTCAGTGTAACAAGTGCGCTTATGTCTGCCCCCATGCAACAATCAGACCTTATGTTCTTAACGAAGCAGAGGCGGCAGGTGCTCCCGCAAATGCAATTATGGTTGACAAGAAGGCCGGCAAAGGCAAGGGCGTTTATAAGTATTCACTTGCCGTTTCTCCGCTTGACTGTATGGGCTGCGGAGTATGTATAGGCGTTTGTCCCACCCAATCACTTACCATGGTTCCCAGAGAGTCCCAGGATGATATGCAGCCCGTATTTGATTACATGGTTGCCAATGTTTCCGTCAAGGACGATGTTGCCGACAATACCGTTATCGGCAGCCAGTTCAAGACTCCTCTTCTTGAGTTCTCCGGTTCCTGCGCAGGCTGTGCGGAAACATCTTATGCACGCCTTATAACCCAGCTCTTCGGAGACAGAATGTACATTTCAAACGCAACCGGCTGTTCCTCAATCTGGGGCGGTCCCGCAGCAACCTCACCTTACACCGTTAACAAGGAAGGTCACGGTCCCGCATGGGCAAACTCCCTCTTTGAAGATAACGCGGAGCACGGTTACGGAATGTATCTCGGTCAGAACGCGATACGTAACAGGCTCATTGAGAAGATTAAGTGTCTTGCAGAAGGCGAGAATACGCCCGAAGCAACAAAGGCGGCAGCGGCAGCTTATCTCGACACAGTCGATGACGGAGCGGCAAACGCAGCGGCCACAAAGGCTCTCGTTGCAGCAATAGACGGTGCCGAATGCGACCTTTGCAAAGAGATTCTCGCCGGCAAAGAGTATCTTGCCAAGAAATCGGTATGGATCTTCGGCGGTGACGGCTGGGCTTACGATATCGGTTTCGGCGGCGTTGATCACGTACTCGCTTCCGGCGACGATGTAAACATTATGGTATTTGATACCGAAGTTTACTCCAATACCGGCGGACAGGCTTCCAAGGCATCCAATATCGGCCAGGTTGCACAGTTTGCAGCGGCAGGTAAGTCGGTAGCCAAGAAGAGCCTTGCGGAGATAGCAATGAGTTACGGTTATGTTTATGTTGCTCAGATAGCAATGGGCGCTGACAACAATCAGACCATTAAAGCTCTTACGGAGGCAGAGGCATATCACGGTCCGTCAATAGTTATCGCTTACGCACCCTGCGAGATGCACTCCATCAAGGGCGGCATGACAAATTGCCAGTCCGAGATGAAGAAGGCGGTTGACTGCGGATATTGGAATATGTTCCGTTACAACCCCGCTCTCAAGGCAGAGGGCAAGAATCCCTTCACAATTGACAGCAAACCGGCAAGCACAAGCTACAGAGATTTCATTATGAATGAGGCTCGCTATTCACAGCTTACCCGCTCCTTCCCCGAGCGTGCGGAGACCTTGTTCACCAAGGCAGAGAAGACTGCAAACGAAAGATATGCACACCTTCTCAGACTCAGGGATCTCTATGCTCCCTCAGCCGAATAATATCAACCCGGTGTTTCAGGGCATATCCCGTGCGGATATGCCCTTTTTCTTATCGGTATGGGTAATACAAAAAAATTACGTATTGTTTTCTATCTTCGGTTATTTCGCCGAATAAAAATATCTTGCAAAAAGACTTTCCATATAATATAATTATTCAAATAAAAATAAAGATAATAAACCACCCGAAAGGAAAATGCCAGTATGAACTTTTACAACAAGAAAACAGTCGACGACATCAGCGCCAAGGGCAAAAAAGTGCTTGTACGTTGTGATTTCAATGTGCCCCTCAAAGACGGCGTTATCACTGACGAAAACAGAATCAACGGCGCTCTTCCCACAATCAAAAAGCTTATTGATGATGGCGCAAAAGTAATTCTTTGCTCGCATCTCGGCAAGCCCAAGAACGGCCCCGAAGCAAAATTCTCACTCGCTCCCGTTGCGAAGAGACTCAGTGAAAAGCTCGGTAAAAATGTAGTTTTTGCCGCTGACGACAATGTTGTCGGTGAGAATGCAAAAGCCGCTGTAGCAGCAATGAAAGACGGCGATGTTGTTCTTCTTGAGAATACCCGTTTCCGTCCCGAAGAGACAAAGAACGGCGAGGCATTTTCAAAGGATCTCGCAAGTCTGTGCGACATTTATGTAAATGACGCTTTCGGTGCCGCTCACAGAGCGCACTGCTCAACCGTCGGCATTACCGATTATGTCAAAGAAGCGGCTGTCGGATATCTTATGGGCAAAGAGCTCAAATATCTCGGCGATGCTGTTGAAAATCCCGAGAGACCTTTTGTTACCGTTCTCGGCGGAGCAAAGGTTTCGGATAAACTCAACGTTATTGATAATCTCCTCAACAAGGCGGACACCCTGATTATCGGCGGAGGTATGGCTTATACCTTCCTTGCGGCAAAGGGTTATGAGGTCGGCCGTTCTCTCCTTGATGAGAGCAAGATAGATTATTGCAGAGATATGATGAAGAAGGCTGAAGAGTGCGGCAAAAAGATTCTCCTTCCCGTTGATGTTATCGCGGCTCCCGATTTCCCCGATCCCATTGACGCTCCCATAGAGGTTGAACTTTTTGATGCCGATAAGATTCCCGGGAATATGGAAGGTCTTGATATCGGTCCCAAATCCTGCGAGCTTTACACTCAGGCGGTCAGAGAGGCCAAGACAGTTGTCTGGAACGGTCCTATGGGCGTGTTTGAGAATCCCGTTCTTGCTAAAGGCACTATAGCCATAGCTAAGGCACTTGCCGAGACAGATGCTGTTACCATCATCGGCGGAGGCGATTCCGCTGCGGCTGTCAACACCCTCGGCTTCGGTGATAAGATGACTCATATTTCAACCGGCGGCGGCGCTTCCCTTGAATTCCTTGAGGGTAAGGTTCTTCCCGGTATTGAAGCTGTTGACGATAAATAAGAAGGAGAAATAATAATGGATAAATCACTTCGCAGACCCGTAATAGCGGGCAACTGGAAAATGAATAACACCCCCGATCAGGCAAAGGCTCTCATTGAAGAAATGAAACCTCTTGTAGCAAACGCAGACTGCGATGTAGTTCTCTGCGTTCCCTATATTGATCTCTATGCCGCTATGGAAGCCGCGTGCGGCTCCAACATCAAAATCGGCGCAGAGAACTGTCACTGGGCAGAAAAAGGCGCATTCACAGGCGAAGTTTCCGCTCAGATGCTCAAAGCAGCAGGTGTCCCCTATGTTATCATAGGTCATTCTGAGAGAAGACAGTATTTCGGCGAAACCGATGTTACCGTTCGCAACCGTGTCAGAGCGGCTCTCGATGCAGGCCTGAAGGTTATCCTTTGTGTCGGTGAAGTTCTCTCCGAGAGGAAGATGGGAATAACGGAGCAGGTTGTCTGCGCTCAGACTGAGATTGCTCTTGCGGGCGTTGCCGAAAATGAACTTGACAATATCATTATTGCCTACGAGCCTGTCTGGGCTATCGGCACGGGCGAAACCGCAACTCCCGAGCAGGCAAACGAAGTATGCAAGATAATCAGAGATCTTGTTGCCCGTCTTTACAGCAGGAAAGCTGCTGACGGATTCGTTATCCAGTACGGCGGCTCAATGAACGACGCAAACGCCGACGAACTTCTTGCCCAGTATGATGTTGACGGCGGTCTTATCGGCGGCGCGTCACTCAAAGCAGACAAGTTCGCAGCCATAGTTGCAGCGGCAAGTAAATAATCAGTGAATAAGGGCAAGGTGGCTAAACCGCCTTGCCTTCTTTAAAGAAAGAGGAAATAATATGTCAGAGAAAGTTCTTTTAGTTGTTATGGACGGTGTCGGCTTTTCCAAAACAGGTCTCGGCGATGCTGTTACCATTGCCAATACACCGGTTCTCAACAAATTGCTTGCCGAGTATCCTAACACCAGACTTAAAGCTCATGGCTCAGCCGTCGGTCTTCCGACGGACGATGATATGGGTAACAGCGAGGTTGGTCATAATGCACTCGGCTGCGGCCAGATCTACTCCCAGGGAGCAAAGCTTGTAAACGAAAGCATTGCTTCCGGCAAAATCTATGAGTCCGGGGTTTGGAAGGAACTCACAGGAAACTGTATTTCAAAGAATACGGCGATTCATTTTATCGGCCTTCTTTCCGACGGAAATGTTCACTCGAATATTTCTCACCTTTTTGCTATGCTTGAAAAGGTCAAGGAAAGCGGAGTAAAGAAAGCTCACGTTCATATTCTGCTTGACGGACGAGATGTGCCCGCCACATCCGCCCTAATCTATGTTGAGCAGCTTGAAAAGAAACTTGCCGAGCTCAATGACGGTTCTTTCAGCGCAGACATAGCCTCCGGCGGCGGACGAATGAAAATCACAATGGACCGCTACCAGGCGGATTGGAATATGGTTAAACTCGGCTGGGATACTCACGTCAAAGGTATCGGCAGACAGTTTGCAAGCGCCGCTGAGGCTATAGAAACTTACAGAGCCGAGATACCCGGTGTTATAGACCAGGATCTTCCCGCTTTCGTCATTGCGCGTGATGGGCAGCCTCTCGGCAGAATTGTTGAAGGGGACAGCGTAGTTCTCTTCAATTTCAGAGGCGACAGAGCCCTTGAACTGAGCATGGCATTTGACTATGAGGATTTTGACAAGTTTGACAGAGGCCCGAAACCGGATGTAATCTATGCCGGAATGCTTCAGTATGACGGAGACCTCAAACTTCCCGAGAAGTATCTTGTCAATCCTCCCGAGATCAAAGATACTCTTTCAGAGCTCCTTGTTTCAAAGGGAATGACTCAGTTTGCCATATCCGAAACTCAGAAATACGGTCACGTAACATATTTCTGGAACGGCAACAGAAGCGACAAGTTCAGCGAAGAACTTGAAACCTATATGGAAATCCCTTCTGACAGAGTCACCTTTGACCAGAGGCCTTGGATGAAGAGCGCGGAGATTACCGACGCTGTTATCGAGGCTATGGAGAGCGGAAAATACGATTTCATAAGGCTGAATTATCCCAACGGAGATATGGTCGGTCACACCGGCAATCTTGATGCCACTATTACGGCGGTTGAATCTGTTGACCTCGGCATAGCAAGGCTGCTCAAAGTTGCCGATGAAACAGGATATACCGTGCTTATTACCGCAGATCACGGCAATGCCGATGAGATGCTTGAGAAAAACAAGAAAGGTGAAATTCAGGTCAGAACGGCTCATTCACTCAATCCCGTTCCGTTTATCATCTATTCAAAGAATAAATACGAAATCAAAGACGGAAACTTCGGCCTTGCCAACGTTGCTCCGACAATAGCGGATATCTTCGGCATCAAGCCTTATGATTCCTGGGAAGAGTCAATGATTAAATAAAGTCTATCGGTTTTCAAGGCCGGGGAGCTGATCTGCAAAGCAGGTGTTTTATGGTTGAAAACAGCTATAAACACGGAGTAAAGGACGGATTGCCCATTTGCTTCGGATATTTTGCGGTTTCGTTTGCTTTCGGGATTTTTGCCTATGAAAGCGGACTGTCCGTCTGGCAGAGTGTGTCGCTGTCTTTTATGAACTTCACATCTGCCGGGCAGTTTGCCGCTGTTCCCATAATTGTAGGCACCGGCACTCTTATTGAACTGTTTCTGAGCCAGCTGATAATAAATCTGCGATATTCTATAATGTCCGTTTCGCTTTCACAGAAGTTTGATAAGAACATACACTTTTATGAGAAGTTCCTTATGGCGTTTATGAATACCGATGAGATATTTGCAGTTGCCGTTTCAAAGCAGGGGAAGATAGGTAGCAGGTACTATTACGGACTGATGTTGCTGCCGTTTTTCGGCTGGACAGGCGGAACGCTTCTCGGAGCGGCAGCGGGCAATGTGCTGCCGGGTTCCGTTGTAACGGCAATGGGAGTTGCGATTTATGCCATGTTTATGGCAATAGTTATTCCTCCCGCGAAAAAGGATAAAGCGGTTGCCTTGTGCTGCGTTGCCGCAATAGCACTTTCATGCCTGTTCAGATATGTCGGTGTGCTTTCAAAGATACCCGAAGGCTTTACTATTATTATCTGTGCAGTTGCAGCGGCTCTTGCTGCGGCAGTTATTTTCCCGGTTAAAGAGCAGGGGGGTGTCAAAAACGGATAATACACGTTTTCTGATTTTTGCCCTTGTTACGGCGGCTACCACCTATCTTATCAGGTTACTGCCGATGCTCCTCATCAACAGGGAAATAACAAATAGATTTGTTCTTTCATTTCTGCACTATATACCGTATGCAACTCTCAGCGCAATGACGGTTCCGGCAATATTTTATGCAACCTCTTCTCCTGTAACTGCGGCAGCAGGTTTTGTTGCGGCATTCATAATGTCGTTTTTCAACAGAAGCCTTATTTCGGTTGCATCGGTTGCCTGCCTCGCCGTTTTTGCCGCTGAAATTATAGTGAAACAAATAATATAAGTTTAAAATGCAAAAAAGATCCCCTGCATACTTTTAATGGTATGCAGGGGATTAATATCGTTATGAACAATCTTTGCTGTTATATCATCCGAACAGGCCGCGCTTTTTATACGGCTCGGATTTTTGGGAGATATATTTATATCCGGTTTCTTCTATTGCCGATTTCAAGGTATCGGGATTTATTTCGTCTTCGGTCAGGAATACGGCCTCGCCGTTTTTTCTTGAAGCGGACACCTTCTTTGCGTCGGGAAATGCTTTTCAGATTGTATCATTTATATGCGCTTCGCACATACCGCACATCATTCCGTCTATTTTAACTGTGGTTTTAATCATATTATTTCTCCTTAATACCTGTTTGCGAGGGGATACCCAAGGGCGGCTTCTTTGCTGTTGTTTTATTATCAGGCCATAAGGTCGCAAACAAGGGTGCTGTGCTCAATGGGATCATCTATGGATTTACCAGCTATCAGGCAGGCTTCCGCATAAAGAAGTTTTGAATAGGATGCAAGTTTATCATTATTGTCGGCATACAGTTCTTTGAGTTTGTCGGCGATTTTGTGATTCATATTTATCTCAAGCACCACCGATGCCTTGACCTTGTTTTCATCTGCTCCGGGCATCGAGTTGAGTGTCTTTTCCATATCAAGGGAAATTGCGCCCTCCGTTGCAAGGCAGACGGGATGTTTCGTAAGTTTGTTTGTGAATCTTACACCGGTAATGCCGTCTCCGATTGCCTTCTTCATTTCCTCAAACATACCCGCGTTTTCGGAGTTAGCGGTTTCAAGTGCCTTCTTTTCATCGTCGGAGGAGATGTCAAGCTCTTCATCGCAAATGTTGACGAATTTCTTGCCCTCATATTCCATCAGCGTTTTGACCGTGAATTCATCAACATAGTCGGTCAGAATCAGTATTTCATATCCCTTTTCTCTGACTGCGTCGTACTGCGGAAGCATCTCGGTCTTTTCAACCGTTTCACCGCAGGCATAGTAGATTGACTGCTGATCCTCAGGCATTCTCTCGATGTATTCTTTTAAGGTTACCTGCTTTTTTTCAGCCGACGAGGTGAAAAGCAAAAGGTCTTTCAGCTGGTCCTTATGAAGACCGTACATATTGTAAACGCCGAATTTGAGCTGAATGCCGAAGTTCTTGAAGAACTCCTCGTATTTCTCTCTTTCATCCTTCAGCATCTTTTCAAGCTCGGTCTTGATTTTTCTCTCAACTGTTTTTGCGATAAGTTTAAGCTGACTGTCGTGCTGAAGCATCTCTCTGCTGATGTTGAGGGAGAGGTCTTCGCTGTCAACAAGTCCCTTCACAAAGCTGAAGTAATCCGGCAGAAGGTCGGCGCATTTGTCTGTTATCAGCACTCCTTTTGAGTAAAGCTGGAGGCCTTTTTCATAGTCCTTGGTGTAGTAGTTGAACGGAGCGTGCTTTGGGATGAACAGCAGCGCTTTATAAGTTGCGTTACCCTCAACGCTCGTATGGATGACCTTCAGCGGGTCGTCAAAATCATAGTATTTCTCTTTATAGAAATTGTTGTATTCCTCATCGGTGATTTCGTTTTTATTCTTTTTCCAGATGGGGATTCTGCTGTTAAGAGTCCTTGTTTCCGTTACATCTTCATATTTGCCTTCTTCGCCCTCAACGGGTTTTGATGTCGTGAAATCCATGCAAATCGGATGACGGATATAGTCGGAATATTTTTTGACAAGCTCGGATATACGGTATTGATCGAGGTACTCGCTGTATTTGTCATCTTCCGTATCTTCTTTTATATGCATAGTCACCGTTGTGCCGAAGGAGTCCTTTTCGCACTCGCCGATTTTGTAGCCGTCAACGCCTGCGGATTCCCACTTATACGCCTTGTCACTGCCGTAAGCTTTTGTTTCAACGGTAACCTTGTCGCTGACCATAAATGCGGAATAAAAGCCCACGCCGAACTGACCTATGATATCCACATCCTCGGCCTTTTCGTTTTCGTTTTTGAAAGCAAGAGAGCCGCTCTTTGCTATTGTGCCGAGATTTGAGTCAAGTTCTTCCTCGGTCATTCCGCAGCCGTTGTCGATAACTTTTATGGTTCTGTTTTCTTTGTCAAGCTCAATTCTGATGACGAAATCATCTGCGTTAAGGCCTACCGAGGAGTCGGTGAGGGACTTGAAATAGAGTTTGTCAAGAGCATCGGAAGCGTTTGAAATAATCTCCCTGAGAAATATTTCCTTATGTGTATAAATAGAATTTATCATAAGGTCAAGGAGACGCTTGGATTCAGATTTGAATTGTTTGGTACGCATTATATACACCTCTGTTTTACGATTGTAATTTTCTTAATTCTATATTTTGTATTTATATCTGTTATTAAGGTTTTGTTAACAGTGTGTTAATTTAGCACTCAATCATTGCGAGTGCCAATTTACAGTATGTTAATACTATATTAAATAAATTAGTTTGCATAAAAACAAATAGAATGATAAAATATTCAATCAAAGGGGGATATTTAATGAAAGAATTGATGAAGTATATTGACGACTCATTAAGCGGCATACCCGACAGTAAAAGTTTTTACAAATATAAAAAGGCAATTGTTGATGAAATCACCGACAGGGCCAACGAAATAACACACGCAGGCATAGATGATGAAAATGTTGTGAGAGACCTCATCATAAGTGAATATCCCGATATAAGAGGCGAATACGGCCGCCTTGTCGATGAAGAAAAGAAAAAAAGGCATAAAAAGCAGATTCGTCTCGCCTGCATTTTCGGCTCAATAATTTATTTCCTTGTTATTGTTATCGCCTTTCTTGCGGTCAGTTTTGTTACCGGAGATTGGGCACATACCTGGGTTTATCTTGTCAGCTTCATATTTGCTTATTTATCCGCGGCACTGATTTGGATTGTTGTAAAACTCAGCAGGCGTCAGAGTCTGTTTCATCCGGTATCACGGATTTTTATTGCCCTGGCGGTGATGCTTCTTACCCTCACGGTTTTCCTTTATCTTAAGGTCATTTTTGATGTAAACAAATCCTGGCTTGCCTTTATCTTCGGAGTGCTCGCAATGATGAGCGCTGACGGTATCTACGCGGAAAAAGCCAGTGAAAGGTTTGCAATATTCTTCCATATATTATATATCGTCCCCGCAGCGGCTATGATTTATATCATTCTCGGCTCCCTGAGCGTTATCCCGTGGCATCCCGGCTGGCTGCTGATTCCCGCGTCGCTTATCATTGTATTACTTGTGATATTTATCAGAATTCTTGATCACAACAAGCATAAATCCCAGGAAATAGAGGAGGACAGCGAATGGAAAGACAGTTGACAGCGGAACTCTGGGATAAGATGCATTATCTTTTCAGAGATTTCAACGACCGTATGGTCCATGTTGAACTCGAATATGATTACCGTATTAATATCAATGCATTGAAGACGGTTCTTGTCTGCGCGTTTGAGAAGATTCCCGTGCTTCATTCAAGCTTCACCGATAATCATATAAGACCGTACTGGAGGGTAAACGAATACAATATAGACGATGTCCTGAGTGTTGAAGAGGTAAGTGAGGATGAGCTTGCCGGTGCGGTTGATGACTTTCTTACACAATGCCTACCCCCTGAGAATCAGGTGCAGATGAAAGTCTGCGTATTCAATCACGGAGAGAAATCCACTCTCTGCATAGTCGAAAACCATATGTGTATGGACGGCGGCGACTTTAAGTTTTTCCTCAAGGACCTCTGCCGTAATTATAATGATTATGTGGAGAAAAAGATTTCACCGATTGATATGCGGCAGGGCACAAGGTCGTATAAGTCCGTGTATAAAGATCTCTCCCAGAGGGACAAAAAGGCAGCGGAAAATCTTTACAGGAACATAAACAAGAAAGATGACCACAGATTTCCTCTGACTGAAAGCCAAAACGGCGATAAGTCATTCATCGCAAGGTGCAATGTCAGCGCCGATAAATTCCTGAAAATCAAGAGCGAGGGCAAAAAATACGGGGCAACCATTAACGATATGCTGATGGCGGCATACTATTTCAGCCTTTACGAGCTTGCAGGCTTCGGCGAGGAAGAAAGCGTGAGTATATCCTGCGCAATAGACCTGAGAAGGCATATCAAGGATATGAGCGAAACGGGATACACCAATCATACGGCGTGGATGCAATGCAAAATTCCCGAAAGAGGCAGAGATATTTTTGAAACCCTTCAATATGCCATAAGAAGCGCGAATGTCTTTAAACAGGATAAATATATGGGTCTTTACGGTCTGCCGCTTCTTTCTCTCGGTTATAAAATAATGCCTCATGCGGCAAGCGAGGAAATCATCAAGATAGGGTATTCGAATCCCATGATTGCAATGAGCAATATAGGTATACTTGAGGTGGATAAACTCGCTCTTGAGGGCCATGAGCCCGTCAAAGGTTTTATGAGCGGAGCGGTCAAGTATAAACCTTATGTCCTGCTTTCCGCCACATCAATGAGAAACGAGCTTACCCTTTCAATGTGTGTCCGCGGCAATGATGAGGACAAAAAAATCGTAAGCCGCTTCTTTGAACTGATGAAAAAGAATATAGATGTTCTTATCGGAGAAAGCGCAGAATAATTTAAAAAAGTGAAAAATTTTCAAAAAAGATTCCGCTGTTATTTATTATTCGGCGGGGTCTCTTTTTGTTTTAAAATAATTAAAAGACGGTGCCGGAAACCATAAAAGCGAAAAGTTTGTTTTCTTTTAATTTGATTTTAAGTTCACCCTTTATGATGGTCTCAACAAAAGAAAGGAGAACAAACCAATGAAAAAGAAATTATTAAAAGCTGTTTCGCTTTCACTTGCAATGATGATGATAACTGCTTCGGCAATATCGGCATTTGCAGTTGACTGTTATACGGGAACATTTGTAATATCCGGAGGAGATGCAAGTATAACCGTCTATGACACTCAGGACTATACATCGGGATATACGGCAACAAGCGCATATTCCAGAGATGATGACACCGGTGAGATAACGACCGATGGAGGACAAATCAATTTCACTGTCGTTCCTGCAGACGGTTACTCCGTATCGGCAGTTACTGTTGAAGGCAGTTACAAAAACCTCAAGGATTCCTCCGATACAGGCAAGGACAACACCTGGAGAATAACCAAGGTTGCAAGCGATCTTACAATTACGGTCACGCTTGAAGAGAGCGGCGAAACAGAAGCAGAAACCGGCGATCCAGTTGTCACTTTCACGGAAACCGGCGCCTCGGTTAGCGGATCCTCAACCGGAGTATCAGTTGACGGCACGGATGTCAAAATAACCGGACCGGGCACTTATAAATTCACCGGTTCGTGTTCAGACGGAACAATAACAGTTAAGAAAAACGTGGCAGACGTCATATTGATACTCGACGGTCTCACTCTCGGAGCAAGTGCCACAGCACCCATAACCTGTAACAAGGGCTCGTCTGTTACCATTTACGCCGCGAAGGATTCGGTCAATAATCTGAGCGATGACAAATACAACAACGATGATATTTATACTGACACATCTCTTTACCCCGATATTGAAAACGCGGTAATAAAATGTAAAGACGGCTCAAATGTAACTATCTGCGGAGAGGGTACAATCAATATTACGGCAAACGGCAAAAACGGTATCAAAGGCGGTTATGATTTATACGATGAAATCGAAAACGAAGATGGCACAACAACCGCCACCGACACGCTTTTAAGCACGGCCTCCCTGACAATAAAAGATGTAACCTTAAACATAAAAGCAAATGTCAATGACGGATTGAAGAGCGACAAAGAGCTGAACATCCTCTCAGGAATAATAACCGTCAGCTCTGCCGACGACGGTATAAAGAGCGATTACATTCTTAATATCGGCGCCGAAGGAACAACAGGTCCCGAAATCAATATAACCGACAGTGCCGAAGGCATCGAAGGCGCTACCGTAAATATTTATTCTGGCAATATAAGAGTTAACGCAACCGATGATGGAATAAATGCCGCGAACAGCGACCTTACCGATTACGGCTTCAGTTATAATCAGTACGGCGGGTATGTTTACGTGTCGGTATCAAACGGTGACGGCATAGACTCAAACGGCTCAATCAGTTTTGCCGGCGGGAGAGCAGAGATTTATTCGCCCTCACAGGGTGACGGAGATCCGATAGACGCGGACTCAGGCGTTAATTTCAGCGGCGGAACAGTACTCGGAATCGGCAACAATGCAATGCAGCAGTCCTATGGCGGAACATATGTGGAGTTCGGTCAGGGAACAGGCGGTATGGGTATGAGATCTTCAACACTTGTTACCTCAGGCAAAACCGTTAAAATCCTTGATAATTCCGGAAATGAGCTTTATACAGCCACTTCTGTCAGAGATGCAGGTTATGCCGTTTTTGCTTCGCCCGATCTCACATCAGGTTCAACTTATAAGCTCAGTGTCAACGGGAGCACAGTAAAATCAGCTTCAGCCGTAACAGGCTCGGTAACGGCTGGACGCGGCAGTCAGAACGGAAGCAATATGACGCCGCCTTCCGGTAATATGCCTGCTATTCCATCGGAAAATCCGAACGGCTTTACGCCTCCCTCTTCGACAGACGAACAGAGCGCTGACGCAAACAGTTCTTCAACTGCGGGCGGCAATCAGACGCAGGATGAGACGTACGGTTCAGACAACTCGGTCTGTGTTTATTGCAGTCAGGTCCATACCGGTACATTCGGAAAGGTAATAAGCTTCTTTCACTATATTCTTTACTTTTTCTCAAATTTTATAAGCAGATTCAGCGCATAAGCTATATAATACGCTGAATTGTGCCGGACAAACGGTCAACCCCCGAAAAAAAGGCGGCGGAGAAATCCGCCGCCTGATTTGTTTTTAAACCGTTTAATAGGTTAAGGGTTTGTTAAGAATGAGGCAAATATATTGCTTTTTTGGAGAAATATGATAAAATGTTTAAAAAATTATTAAGGGTTGCAATTATGAAGCGTGAAAAAACGTCGGATTACATATTGAAATTTGTTGAATATACAAAAGACCTTCTGAATGATGAAGATGTAAAAAGAATGAAGACCTTTCATCATCACCGTGAGATTACAACTCACTATCACAGCGTTTATGTAACTTATACGGTTCTGCGGCTCTGTGAGAGATTTAAGCCCGAAAATGAAAAACAGATTATAAGGGCTGCATTGCTTCACGACTTTTATCTTTATGAATGGTATACGGAGAAGCACGATGAAAACCATATCTGGTATCATCCCGTGCAGTCTGTTAAAAATATTGAATCTCATTTCGGGAATATGTCACCTATGCAGAGGAATATGGTGATGGCTCATATGTTTCCTCTCTGCCGTGAAATGCCGAGAAGCGTCGGCGCGTGGTTTCTCACAATAGCAGATAAATACTGCGCCACAGCGGATTACCTCGGTTTATCACGGAAGTTTTCCCCGATTTACTCAGAAATCAACAGGAGGTCAGGCACTTGATAAATACTGTCTGCAGATATTTTTTTATATTTATGGTTTTCAGCGTCGGCGGCTGGATAGTCGAGACGCTGCTTTATATGATAAGAGACGGAAAAGTCGTTAAAAGAGGTTTCCTGTTCGGTCCGGTTTGTCCGATTTACGGCGTTTCCGCAATTCTCTGCCGTGTCCTTTTCTACGGAACTGTTGACAATATTGCCGTACTGTTTATTCTCGGATTTCTGACTACAGGCCTCATAGAGTATATCACGCATTTTATTATGGAAAAGGTTTTCCATGCCATGTGGTGGGATTATTCGGACAGAAAGTTCAATATCCACGGCAGGGTTTACCTCAAGGGCTTGCTTTTTTTCGGAGCAGGGGTAGTGCTGATAATAAAGTACCTGATGCCTCTTCTGGATAAGCTGTTAAACCTGATGAGCCCGGTTGTTCTTTACTCAATCTGTTTTGGCCTTTACACAGTCCTCGTTGTTGACTTCGCAACCACGCTTGTCGATTTAAAGGGAATAATTAATATTCTGAAAACGGTACAGTCATCGGCCATAGGTAAAACCCAGAGGGGTGTAGACCTTACAGCCGAGCAGATGGAGAAGGTTGTTGACCTGGTAAAGAATTCGGATGTGTATGTCAAGGCAAAAGAAAACATCAACAACAGAAAAAATGCTTTCAACCATTTCAAAAGAAGATATCCGAATTTCACCCTGAAAAAATACAAATACATTATTGACTCCATAGGCGAACCTTCGCACGATGCCGTCAGAGATAAAAGCATCAAACATTTCGGCACGGCTGATTCCATTCCCGGTGCGGAAAATGGGTCGGATGAAGCAAATGCGGAAAGAAAGCAAAACAAAAAGCCTGACGCGAAAAAAACGGATAAAAAGAAAAAGGACGTCAAAAAATCTTCCGCCGCATCCAAAACAAAAAGCAAAAAGAAGGGCGGAAAGAAAAAGAAGTAAGTCCGGCATAAAAAGCACCCCCTCTCAGATAAAGCAACTCCGGAGCGGAGCCTGTCTGAGAGGGGATTTATTATTTTCAGGTGTTTTTAGTTGAGTTTCCAATGCGCAATAACAGTAAGGACGAAGGTCAGAAAGAAGAATAATCCGGTCTTCGCTTCTGCCGGCATCGGGTTTTTAAGGATAGGAAACGGTTTTTCAAAGCTGTATCTGTCAAGGCTCCCGGAGTAACCGGAAGCGATATCTTATAGCCGTTCCTCTTTTATTCGCTTTCACAGAGAAATGCGGCAATCTGGCATGTATTTTCGCTGCTGTTTTCATCGTGCTCAAGTGTTGTGATTCTTGCGGTGTGTTTGCCTGCGGATAAATTCACGGACAGCATATAACTCAGAAATTCACCGCTGAATTCCGGCGATGGATAAGGATAGAAAAAAGATATCTCATTAAATACCTTATTATCTATTTCCAGTTTGATTTTACCGTACTTTCTGCCGATTCTGTGATAAATACCGAATGACCTGCCTGAGAAATCAAATTCCATGACCGCTCCGGGTTCCGTGGCTGTCATTGCAGAGCGGATAACCATACCGTCAATGTGCTTACCCGTATCATCATCTATTTCGGTAAGACTGAAGCCGGATATTACTTTGGCTTTTTCCGCGGGAACAAATGACGGATTGTTCCAGCGGCGGTGAGAAATAGGTTTTGCGTCTGCCGGAGGAACGGTGAGGATGGCAGGGTTACTGAGCAGAGCGGATATCACTGCGTCGGCATATAACCTGTGCCCGTAATCCGTCGGGTGAAGACCGTCCGGAAGCAAATCATCCCATGTTTTCCCGTTGTCAAGTTCAGCGGTCAGTTTTGATGCGGCGTCGATTTCCGCAAGGCCGTAATGTTCGGCGATTTTGCGGTGTATATCCGCCGCGGTTTTGCCGTATCTCATTGCGGTATAAACAAGTATTATCGCACAGTCAGGGCATTCGGATTTTGTTTGAGCAATCAGATAATCAAAAGCGTCATAGATTCTGTATGCATTTTCGCCGCGCAAAGGGGAGTCGTTGACCGCAAACTCAATGAATATGACATCGGGATTATATTTCAGCAGGTGTTCCTTTATCCTGAAAACTCCGAATTCCGAGCCTGTTCCGGAGATTGAGGCATTGAAGCACTTGCAGTTTCTGTCGGGCTTTATTCCGGCAATCTCATTAAAAACGAGCTGAGACCAGGATTTTTTATAACTGCTTGCCGCAGCGCCTGCCGTTATTGAGCCGCCGAAGAATCCGACAACATAGTCTTTCAAATCAAATTCCCCGTTTCTGTCCGCAACGCTGAAATACCCCTTGCTCAAATCAGATCGAAATCACAGTAAATTGCGTAATGGTCGGAATAGAAAGCGCCGTTTATTTTTTTGTTTACAACTCTGAATTTTAAAGGCTTGACTGTTTTTTTATCTGCAAAAATAAAATCGATGGTTTCCCTGATTTTGTCGGGATTGAAACCGTGAAATGTATAACAGGTGTCCGTGTCGGGAGCCATTTTTCTTGCGTCGCCCAGGTTTGACGTCAGCATCGTCTTGTAACATTCAGAACCCTCGGGAACATTGAAATCGCCTGTGCATACTATCGGAATACCGCCGAATGAGGCCGCCTTTTCCTGGATCATCTTCACACCGTTAATCTGCGCGTTAATCCCTATATGGTCAAGATGGGTATTGAAATGAATATAGGACTTACCTGTCTCTTTATCGGTCAGTTTTACATATGTTGCAATCCTTATGCATGCCGCGTCCCAGCCTTTTGAAGGCACGTCCGGAGTTTCGGAAATCCAGAAGGTTCCGCTGTCTCCGGCTGTGAAGCGGTCTTTCAGATAAAACACCGCTGAGTACTCTCCGTCTTGTTTGCCGTCTTCTCTGCCTACACCTACATAGCTGTATTCAGGCAGGCCCTTCTCAAAAGCGGTTATCCATTGATAGTGTGCCTCCTGAACGCCGAATGATGAAGGCTTTATTTCTTTAATCATCTCTATTTCCAGAGGTATTCTGTTTTCAATGCAGTGTTCTCCGCTTCCGTAGCAAAGCACATTTGTTGATAATACCCTGTACATATTATTCCCCTCCATTTACAAGAATAAGGTCTGTAATTACCGGATGATGATCGGAAGGATAAATTCCTTCAAACTTTTCAAGGTCAACTTTATATTTCAGCACGTCTCCGTGATAGGCGTTGACAAATATAAAATCTATTGGTTTGGTTCTTTCTTCCTCTGTCTTTTCGGAATAGCCGTGATATGTGCCGGAGTCCATAGTATCCTTCGCAAGGAACTTGGTGTCTTTCATTCCGCTTTCAAGTATGCGTTCATACATTGCTCCGCCCTCATCGTCGTTCAGATCACCCGAGAACAGCACGGGAATATCAGGGCAAATCTCTGCGATTTTTCTGCAGACCAGAGCAGCTGACTCGTTTCTCGCCACAACTCCTATATGGTCAAAGTGGGCGTTGAAGTGGGCATATGTAAAGCCTGTTTCCTTGTTTTTCAGAACGGCATAAGTGCAGACACGGTGGAAGAAAAATGCGTCCCAGCCGCGGGATACCTTTTCCGGAGTTTCGGATAGCCAGAATGTGCCGCTGTCAACAAGGTCATATTTTTCTTCAAGATAGAAAACCGGGCTTGCTTCGCCTGTGTTGTTTCTGTCCCTTCCTATTCCTACGCATGCATAGCCCGTCAGCTGTTCTTTGAGCATCCTCATCCATTCGGGACTTGCCTCTTCAAATCCGACCGAGTCGGGCATATAACTTAAAACACTCTTTACGACAGACGGAGCGCGCTTTGCGGGAGCATACTGTCCCGTCCCGGAAACCTTGAGGTTATATGTCATAATTCTTGTCTGCTGTTCTGAATTGATTTCCTTGATGGGGTTGGGGTTAACCGGTTTCATTTCACTCAGCGGCATAACAGAAGAAGAAATCGAGAGAATAAAAGCAAATATAGCGGTGAGAATATTATACATACATCAGTCCTCCGTATAGTTTTTAAGTTCTGTTATATCTATACTTTCAATTACAGGTGTCCTGCGTGCAACCTCGAGTACTTTTTTGCACATTCCGCGGCATCCGCCTTCGGTATTGCTCTCGCAGTTGAGCACAATTATCGGGTCGTGAACACTCAGGCGCAGAAGGAACCAGCCCTTGTTTTCTATGCTGTTTATTCTTATACCCTCATTATTGTCAGGAGCGGTTTTCCAGTCGTGTATTTCCGGTGCGGATTTCGCGAAGAATTCAATGAGCGCCTCTCCGACGCGCCTGAAATCTTCCGACTTGATTTTAAATCTCAGTTCTTTTTCTTCAACGGGTTCTTCCAGATCCTTTATGAGATCCTCGAGTCTTTTACCCTGCTTTGCAAGGGAGGCGGTTTCAACAAGCAGTTTTGTTATCAGATAGGCGCCGTCATCGAGAAAGTAGTTCTCGGAGAAAGCTGCGTGACCTGAGGTCTCCATTGCAAGAGGGCAGTTTGTGCCGCTTGAACAAAGCTCTATCTGTTTGTTTATAACGTTCTTGTATCCGCGTTTGAATCTCAGGTGTTTTCCGCCGTTTGCCGTGATGAACTTTGCAAGTCCGTCGGAGGTGACTGAGTCGGTGACTATTGTTCCTCCCGGGGCAGATGAAAGCGCAATTTTAGAAGCAAGGGCAACAAGGCGGTTGCGGTTAATCGGAAATCCGCCTTTGCCTACACACGCGGCTCTGTCAACATCGGTGTCAAAAATGATTCCGAAGTCAGCGTTCTCTGATTTAGTTGCTTCGGTTATGCACTGCATCGCTTCTGCGTTTTCCGGGTTGGGAGCGTGGTTCGGAAAGTTGCCGTCCGGCTCAAGAAAGAGGCTGCCGGATATGTCTGCGCCGAGCGGTTTCAATACATCATTGGCATAGAATCCGCCGACACCGTTGCCTGCATCTACAATTATTTTAAGGCCGGAGAGCGGCTTATCCCCTGCATTTGCGCCTTTTATGATAATATCCCTGAGCAAAGCAGAGTAAGAGGACATAAAGTCGCAGGCCCTCAGCGTTCCTTTTTCATTACCCTCATATTTGTTTCGATTGCCGGCATTTTCAAGAATTCGGGCAATTTCATTTCCGTCAAGACCGCCCTTAATGGTGAAGAATTTAAGCCCGTTTCTGTCCTTCGGATGATGGCTGGCGGTTATCTGTATTGCTCCGTCGCATCCTGCCTTGACAGTTGTCATAAACATAGCGGGGGTTGAAGAAAGCCCGCAGTCGTCAACATCTATTCCGTAAGACAAAAGCACTTCGATAACATCGTTTTTTATCCTTTGGGCAGAGAGTCTGCTGTCATGTCCGACCGCTACCCGGAGTTTTTTGCTGTTTTCACGGCTTTTCAGATAATCGACGAAGGCGGCGGCGGAACGTTTCACCATTTCATCCGTCATAAACAGGGGCTGATTTTCATCCCCTATGGCAATGCCGCGTATGTCGCTTCCGCTTTTAAAACGAGAATAGTCCATAATCATTCTCCTTCAGAGAAGTATTTGTCCGCCGTTTCGAGCAGATAGGTGTAAAGAGGCGAAAATTTTTTGAAACAGGAGCGGATTATATCAATGATTTTTTCGCTTGCCAGGTCGTCCGGATTTCCGCCGTATTTTATAAATCCGAGGCTTTTATGAGCATAGTATTTTTCGAGTCCTGCCGGGCAGCCTGCAGGGATTCTTTTGTATTCTCTGCCTGTGATTACGGCGCCGGTGCTTTCACATTTCTTTGCGATTTTCAGAAAGACTGCCGGGTCTTCCCTCATTCTGCTTCTCAGAAGTTCAGTAACTCCCGGGTCGTCTCCGAAGAGACCGATACCCATTGTATATTCGGCAGGTGTAATTTCAAACCAGAAACATGGATAGTTGTGCCATTGATGTTTATCGCGCATAAACATTATCCACATATTTTCACGGTAAAGTCTCTTATCCTTGGTGAAACGGGTATCTCTGCGGATTCTCGAAACCATTTTCGTGGGGACTGTATTCATCAGAGGATCGAGTTTAACCAGTTCCGCGCCTATAGCTTCGGCTATCTGACGCATCGGGACGGTTATTCCCGATTTTAGTTCTTCTTTATGCTCGTCATAAAATGCTTTGGAATCCCTGAACATATTATCGCTGAGCAAAAAAAGGGAATCCCTTGTTATTCCGTCGTATTTCATTTGAGCAAACCTGCCTTGAAGAGGTTTTCCGCGGCGAGCATAACCGCTGTTTTTCCGGTTTCAAAAGTTATGCCGCCCTGCATCCACACCGCATACGGCTCACGCAAAGGAGCATCGGCAGAAAGTTCGATTGAAGCACCGGAGATAAATGCTCCCGCCGCCATAATCACTTTGCTGTCATAGCCGGGCATATCCCATGGTTCAGGTGTTACGAAGGAATCAACCGGTGAGCCGGCCTGTATTCCTTTGCAGAATTCGCACAGTCTTTCAGGCGTTTCAAGGCACAGGGCCTGAATTATATCATGCCTTGGCTCATTGCAAGAAGGCGTGGCTTTAAACCCGAAATTTTCAAACAGAGCTGCGGAAAAAACTGCTGTCTTCAGCGCCTGTGTAACAACATTCGGTGAACTGAATATTCCCATATACATATTTCTGTTTTCGCCGAGAGTGCAGCCTACTTCCTTTCCGAGTCCGGGAGCGGTTGCGCGGAATGAACACAGCTCAACAAGGTCCTCCCTGCCTGCTATGTATCCGCCTGTGCGCGCTATGCCGCCTCCGGGGTTCTTTATCAGAGAACCGGCCATAATATCGGCTCCCGCCTGTGTCGGCTCGGATTTTTCGGTGAATTCGCCGTAGCAGTTGTCAACCGCAACTATTGCATCACATTTAGAATGAACAAGATCGGCGATTTCTCCGATTTCTCTAACTGAGAGGCTCGGTCTAAGAGAATATCCTCTTGAACGCTGGATATAAACCATTTTCGGCTTCATTTCCAGAGCTTTTTCGATTGCTTCAATATCCGGTCTTCCGTTTTTATCAAGGTTCACCTGTGCGTATTTTACTCCGAAGTCCGCCAGTGAGCCCTTTTTCTCACCGTTTATGCCTATAACGCCGTGAATGGTGTCATAAGGTGTTCCCGTGACACAAAGCATTGTATCTCCCGGACGAAGAAGACCGAAAAGCATAACGGTAAGCGTATGCGTTCCGCAGGTGAATGAATGACGTACCAGTGCGCTTTGCGCGCCGAAAACATCTGCATATATTCTGTCAAGTTTTTCTCTGCCTCTGTCGCCGTATCCGTAACCCGTTGTGACGGAAAAATCAGCTTCCGTAACGGCGTTGTCAATAAAGGCCTTTAAAACTTTCTGCTGATTGTATGCCCCGGTTTCTTCAATGACATCAAAAGCTTTTCCCGCCTTTTCCATTGCTTTTTCGGAGTGCTCCAGGACATAGTCGCTGAAATCGAAAAACGGCATAACTTATCTCCTGTATATTCTGTTAAGATCTTTGAAGAATTGCCTGTCTGCGTTGAGAAGCTGCTCCTTTGTCACTCTGTATGACCAGTTGCCGTCTGCAATTCCCGGTTTGTTTATCCTTGTGTCCGAGCCGTACATCAGGAAATCCTGGATGGGGATAATGCAAAGGTTGCTTACGCTCTTGAATATTTCTCTTATGAGCAACGGAGAAGCCCCGCCCCAGTCTCCGCCGGGGAAGTTTACATATTCAAGCATTCTCTTTCTTTCGGCGTCGCCGGACTCCCAAAGATAGCCGAATATGGTGTTGTTGTCGTGTGTGCCCGTGTATGCTACGGAGTTTTTGATGTAATTGTGAGGCAGATGTATACTGTCGCCGTCATCAAGAAAGGCAAACTGTAAAATACGCATTCCCGGGAACCCGCTTTCATCAACAAGCGCTCTGACATCATCTGTTATATCTCCGAGGTCTTCGGCGATTATCAGTTTATCCTCGTGACCTTTTTTTATTGCATTCACAAAGTCCATACCCGGTCCTTTGAGCCATTTGCCGTTTTTGGCGGTTGTTTCCTTTGCGTCGACAGCCCAGTAAGACTCGACCGCACGGAAATGATCTATTCTAACTCCGTCAAACATTTCCAGTGTGTGATCCATTCGGTCGCGCCACCACCGGAAGCCTGTCTTTTTAAGTTCTTCCCAGTTGTAGAGCGGATTGCCCCAGAGCTGACCGTCGGCGGCAAAGTAGTCCGGCGGAACGCCTGCAACTTCAAGCGGATATCCCTTTTCGTTAAGTCGGAAAATGTTTTTGCATTCCATTACGTCACAGCTGTCATCGCTGACATAAAAAGGTATATCGCCTATTATCTTAACGCCCTTTGAGTTGGCGTATTCTTTTATTTTTGCCCATTGGGTGTAGAATTCGTACTGAATGAAGCGCCATGTTTCGTATGTGACGGTATCTGTAAGCTTATCGGTTTTCCATTCCTGCGGAATCCTGCGTCCGTTCTGCTCCCTGAGAGCCATAAACCTGCAAAAGGTTTCAATATGCGGATGCTCCGCCATAAACTTTTCTATCTTATCTTTTTCCTTAAAATTACCGGCTGCCTTTCCGAGTAAGGACAATCGTTCCTTATTCAGGCGTTCAAATTCGCAGGCATACGGGCTGTTCTGCTTTGCCTGTGAAAGATCCTTTTCCGAAATGAGGCCCTCTTCTTTCAGAAGTTCAAGGTCAACAAAATAAGGGTTTCCTCCGAAAGCAGATACCGATTTATAAGGGGAGTTGAATTCGTCGGTAACGGTGAACGGGAGAACCTGCCACACGGAAAAGCCCTCATCTTTTAAGAAATCAATAAAATCCATCGCATTTTTTCCGAAGGAACCGATGGAATAGTCTCCGTAAAGAGAAGAAATATGCATCAGAATACCGCTTTGTCTTTTCATAAGCACCCCTGAACAATATATAATGTAATAAAATAATACTATCACAAACAATTTCAAAAGTAAATATTGAACACCGTAAAAAAATAGGGTATAATGCAAAACGCAATTCAACCTTACGGAGGACAACCGGGTGAAATACAGATATATATTCTGGGATTGGAACGGCACCCTGCTCGATGATGTCGGGGCGGCAATGGCTTCGGTTAACGATATGCTCATTTTGAGAAATAAAAGTCCTATAGATATTGACAGATACAGAGAATGCATAGGAGTTCCGATCAGAAGATTTTATGAGCAGGTATTTGACCTTGACAATGAGGACTATAACAAAATACTTGATGATTACAACAGGGGATACCTGCATCATTTGGATAACAGTTCTCTTACGGCAGGCAGCATTGAGGTTCTCGATTATTTTAAAAATTGCGGATGCAGCCAGATAATAGTATCTTCATCAAATATAAACCAGTTAAAGAATAACGTTAAACGATTCGGCATATATGATTATTTCGACGCGATAATCGGAGCCGAGAATTATATGGCTGAGTCAAAGATTGAAGCAGCAAAGAATTATATATCCGGAAAAGAAGAAGGAAAAATACTTGTAATAGGCGATTTGGTTCATGACAGGGAAATGGCGGATGAACTCGGCGCAGACTGTGTGCTTCTGACCTCGGGCCATGAAAACAGAGAAAGGCTTTCCGCGTGCGGAACCCCTTTAATAGACAAACTCACACAGATAATTGAAGCATAATTAAGAGCAGATAATCGGAATTGAAAAACCGAATTTTTATCCTTAAAAAAATTTTTATTTGAATTTGCAAAAAAAGTTCTTGACAAGGGAAATAATAAGTGATATATTAGTCAAGCACTCGCGAGAGGGCAGCGCACCTTGAAAATTAAACAACGACGAAAAAGCAAGGAAGAAATTCCAACCCTTGATGTGAATTTGAGAGTACTCAAGAAACAGTAATTCTTGTTGAGAAACGAGAAAGAAGAAAGATGTCAGTAATGGCGTCTTGAGCGATTAAGCTCTGAAAGATTTTAAGGTTCCTGAAGGGACTTTGAGATACAATATTTAGAGAGTTTGATCCTGGCTCAGGATGAACGCTGGCGGCGTGCCTAACACATGCAAGTCGAACGGAACTTTTAAGGAACAAGACTTCGGTCAAGTGAAATTTAAGTTTAGTGGCGGA
>JAILMJ010000047.1 GCA_024692685.1 Clostridia bacterium | reverse complement strand
AAGGATTAACGGAGGACGGCTCAATGTACGAGAGTTGGGAACAGCTTAAAAACGACTGCCTGAAATGCACGGCCTGCCCCCTTGCGGAAACCAGAAACAACCTTGTTTTCGGCGTCGGAAACGAGAATGCCGAAGTTATGTTTGTGGGCGAGGGACCGGGCTATAACGAGGATATGCAGGGCGAGCCGTTTGTGGGCAGAGGCGGTCAGCTTCTCGATAAATACCTGACCTACATAGACCTTGACAGGCATAAGAATATCTACATCGCGAATATGGTCAAATGCCGTCCCCCCGAAAACCGCGACCCCAAGGACGCGGAGCTTGACGTGTGCATTGAATGGCTGCGTCATCAGACCCGCCTCATTCACCCGAAAATAATCGTCTGCCTCGGCAGAATTTCGGCTCAGCGCCTGATATCAAAGGATTTCAGGGTCACAAAGGAGCACGGCGTATTCTATGACAAAGGCGGGATTCTCTTTATGGGGACCTTCCACCCCGCCGCCCTGCTCAGAAACCCGAATAACAAACCGGAGGCCCTTGAGGACTTCCTCGCTTTAAAGAAAAAAATAACCGAGGTTTGCAGTCACACTTATGATTTATAACGGAGAAAATTTTGATATAGCCGTCATCGGCGCGGGCCACGCGGGTATAGAAGCGGGGCTTGCCTCCGCGCGCCTCGGCTGCAAAACAGCGGTGTTTACGGTCAACCTCGACTGGGTGGGCAATATGCCCTGCAACCCCTCGATAGGCGGCACCTCAAAAGGCCACCTCGTCAGGGAGATTGACGCCCTGGGCGGTGAAATGGGCATCGCGGCGGATAAAAACACAATCCAGTACCGTATGCTCAATCTCGGCAAAGGTCCCGCCGTTCACTCCCCGAGAGCGCAGATTGACAGACGCGCCTATTCAGATTATATGAAGGGCGTGCTTGAAAGAACGGACAATCTCTTTCTCCGCCAGGCGGAGATTGTTGATATACAAAGAAAAGACGGGCTCTGGGAGCTGACAACGCGTCTCGAAGCGAAGCACCTCGCGAAGGCCGTCATTCTCGCGACAGGCACCTTCCTCGCGGGCAGAGTCTATATCGGCGATGTCTCCTACGAAAGCGGCCCCGACGGTATGTTCCCGGCAACGGAGCTTGCGACTTCGCTCAGAAAACTCGGCCTCCCCGTAAGGCGTTTCAAGACGGGCACTCCGCCGAGGGTAAACCGCAGAAGTGTTGATATACAACGGCTTGAGCCTCAGCACGGAGATGAAACCGTATTTCATTTTTCTTTTTTGGAAAATTGTAAACCCGAAAACAAACAGCCCTGCTATATTGCCTTCACGGGCGAAAAGACAAAGCAGGTCATTCTTGACAATCTGCACCGCTCCCCTCTTTATTCGGGAAAGATTGACGGCGTGGGTCCGAGGTACTGCCCGAGCATCGAGGATAAGATTGTGCGCTTTTCCGATAAGGAGCGCCACCAGATTTTCGTTGAGCCCTGCGGGATGAAAACGGACGAAATGTATCTGCAGGGGCTTTCCTCCTCCCTGCCCGAGGATGTTCAGCTTGAAGTGGTCCACAGCATACCCGGGCTTGAAAAGGCGGAGTTTCTCAGAACGGCCTACGCCATTGAATATGACTGCGTGGATCCCCTCTCGCTTCGCTCAACCCTTGAATTCAAAGACTTTCCCGGTCTTTACGGCGCGGGGCAGTTCAACGGTTCAAGCGGCTATGAGGAAGCCGCGGCGCAGGGACTTGTCGCCGGAGCAAACGCCGCGCTCAGAATTCTCGGCAGAGAGCCTCTCATCCTTGACAGGACCACCTCTTACATAGGCACGCTCATTGACGACCTCGTCACGAAGGGCTGTTCAGACCCTTACAGGATGATGACGAGCAGGTCGGAATACCGCCTCATTTTAAGGCAGGATAACGCCGACAGACGCCTGACGGAATACGGCAGAAAAGCGGGCCTCGTTTCCGACGAAAGATATGAAAGATACCTCAAAAAGGTTGAAATGATAAATAAGGAGAAGGAAAGGGTAACGCAGGTTTCGATTAAGAAAACTCCCGAAATCGACGCCGCCCTTGTTTCACGTGGAACAGTGCCTCTCGAAAAGGGGCTGAAAATGGCGGAGCTCCTCAAGAGACCGCTGGTTGACTATGATTTGCTCGCCCCCTTTGATCCCGGCAGGCCCGACCTTCCGCGCGAAATCTTCGAGCAGGTTGAGATAGACATCAAATACGAGGGCTATATCAGACGCCAGCAGCAGCAGATAGACGAAATAAAACGGCTTGAGGTTAAAAACATCCCCGAGGACATCAGCTACTCCGATGTAAAGGGCTTGCGTCTTGAAGCGGTTGAAAAGCTCGGTAAGGTGCGCCCCGAGACCGTCGGCCAGGCGTCAAGAATCAGCGGCGTCTCCCCTGCCGACATTTCCGTTCTTATAATCTACCTCGAAAGGTACGGTAAAGATGAGTTACAATGAGGCTCTTTTCCTTGAAAACGCGGCAGGGCTCGGCCTGACCGTCACGGCGGACGCTTTAAACCGCTTCGCCGTCTTTTCGGATTTGCTCTGCGAAAAGAATAAGGTAATGAACCTCACCGCCATAACGGACGCGAACGGCGTATCCCTCGGTCATTTCGCGGACAGTATAAGTCTGCTCGCCGCCGCGGATATCCCGGACGGCTCACGGGTCATAGATGTGGGCACGGGCGCGGGCTTCCCCGGAGTGCCCCTGCTGATTATGAATCCGTCGCTCAGGCTCACTTTGCTCGACTCCACCCGCAAGAAACTCGATTTTATCTCCGAATCGCTCGCTTCGCTGAATCTCAGCGCGGAGCTTCTTCATTCGAGAGCCGAGGAAAGCGGCAGGGATAAAGCATACAGGGAGTCCTTTGACTTCGCTGTTTCACGCGCGGTCGCGGGGCTTAACGTCCTTTGCGAATACTGCCTTCCCTTCGTTAAAACGGGCGGCTGTTTCCTCGCCATGAAAGGGCCGGGGGCGCAGGATGAGATAAAAGAGGCCTACACGGCGCTGAAAACTCTCGGCGGCGAAGTCGAAAAATCCGTTCCCGTCAGCCTGACGGACGGTCATATAAGAAACATTGCAGTAATCAGAAAAATAAAGGAAACTCCGGATAAATATCCGAGAGCCTCCGCTCAGATAGCTAAAAAGCCGTTGTAACGCCGCTGTTATGACGGCTTCTTTTTTGCCTTTTCCGCCGCGATTATGTTTCACGTGGAACATTTCTGAAAAAATGTTTTGATTTTATATAAATACGTGATATACTGTAATATGTAAACCCCGTTAAACGGGGAAATACGGGGAAAGACCGTCGGCCTTCCCCGATAAACCGAAGGAGATATTATGTTGGCAAAAACAGTCGCCGTAGTGAATCAGAAGGGCGGGGTGGGGAAGACCACAACAGCCGTCAATCTTGCCGCTTCGCTCGGCTTCAGAGATAAAAAAGTGCTTCTGGCGGATATTGACCCCCAGGGAAATTCAACCAGCGGCTTCGGAATTTACAAGAAAGACCTCTCCCTGTCGTCATACGACGTGATAATGGGCACGGCATCAGCCCCCGAGGCGATAATGAAAACAGAGTTTAAAAATGTTGACATTCTGCCCGGCGGTCTCGACCTCGCGGGCGCGGAGCTGGAGCTTGCCGATTCCCCTCACAGGGAGGCGCGGCTGAAAAACGCCCTTGCGCAGGTTAAGGAGAATTACGATTTTATTATTCTCGACTGCCCGCCCTCGCTCGGCCTTATAACTCTCAACGGCCTTGTCGCGGCGGATTCCCTTATCGTTCCGATTCAGTGCGAATTCTACGCCCTTGAAGGTCTTGCCCAACTTATCTCGACAACGAGAACGGTCAAGCGTCTTTATAATCCCTATATTGATATCGAGGGCGTGCTGCTCACGATGTATGACGGGCGGCTTAACCTTACCCAGCAGGTGGTTGACGAGGTCAAGAAGGGCTTCCCCGGGAAGGTTTATTCAGCGTATATTCCGAGAAACGTGCGGCTTTCGGAGGCGCCGTCCTTCGGTCAGCCTGTATTGTATTACGATAAAAGCTCCAAGGGCGCGGCGGCATATCTTGCCCTTGCGGACGAATTTCTGAAGAAACAGTGATAAAGGAGAATTACCATGGCGGTTAAAAAAGGCGGAATGGGCAGGGGCTTTGACTCCCTGTTTAAAGATAACTCAATGGACGACAGCGCGTCTGCCGTCACCCTGAAGCTCAACGATATCGAGCCGAATAAAGAGCAGGCGAGAAAGGATTTTGACGACACCTCGCTGAGCGAGCTTGCCGCTTCCATTGAGAAGCACGGCGTTTTGCAGCCCCTGCTTGTAAGGCCGCTTATCGGCGGCGGATATCAGCTCATAGCGGGGGAGAGGCGCTGGAGAGCCTCAAGGCTCGCGGGGCTTAAGGAAGTGCCCGTCATCATCAAGAATCTGAGCGATGACGACGCGGCGGTAATCTCCCTGATTGAAAATCTGCAGCGTGAAGACCTGAATCCCATCGAGGAGGCAAACGGTTTTTACGATCTTATAACAAAATTCAGCCTCACTCAGGAGCAGGCGGCGGAAACCGTCGGCAAATCAAGGCCCGCAGTCGCCAACGCCCTCAGGCTCCTGAAGCTTCCCGCTCCCGTGATTGAGCTTATAAGAGACGGCAGGCTTTCATCGGGCCACGCGAAGGCAATCGCCGGGCTGGGGGAGGAGAGCCTCATAATTTCAGCCGCGAACGCCATTGTTGAGAAGGATTTATCCGTCAGAGAGACGGAAAAGCTCGTCAAATCCCTCACAAAGCCGTCAAAAAAGAAAACGGAAACAAAAGCAAGGCGTGACAGCTACTACGATGAGGTAGAACTGGCATTAAACAATTCTCTCGGCCGTAAGGCCAGAGTTGTGACTCAGGGTAAGAAGGAAAACGGCACTCTTACCATAGATTTTTATGACAAGGCGGACCTTAAGCGCATAGTCAAGGCGCTCGGCTCGCTCGAAGACTGAGGTGTAAAGCTTGAAAGCGCGAAGCGTGATAATCTGCATAACGGCTGTCCTGATCGCCATTGCGGGCGTGTCGGGTGTGCTTCTGAGCAGATTTTACGGCTCCGTCCCCGTCATTGACTCCTCCGCGACCTTCACAGATGCCCCGCAGGCGGAAACTCAATCCGCGCCGGCGGATACCGATTACGGTTCCCTGTGCGTGACTCTCTCCGTTATGCCTGACCGCGAGGTCACCCGTGAAATGCTCGAAAACCTTGACGCGTCAGCCATCGGGCGCCTCAGGCAGTTAGCCTCTCCGCCGACGGATGAGCAGTGGCACGATGCCACGGGCTACACCTACAACGCCCTTTACGATAAATTCGTCACAAAAACGGCAAAGGATATGGGCAATAACGGGAAGGACAGCTTCACCCTCGGCTTCACGGGGGATATCAACTTCACCTACTCCGCCTATGTTATGACCCACGCGCGCACCATGCCCAACGTTGTGCTCGACTGCATTGACGAAACCTTCCGCGCCGAAATGGAGGCGGCGGATATTATGACGGTCAACAACGAATTCACTTACAGCGACAGGGGCAGCCCCACCCCGGGCAAGAAATACACCTTCCGCGCTGAGCCGGATACCGTTAAATATATGACCGCCCTCGGAGTGGACCTCGTTTCCCTCGCTAACAATCACACCTATGACTACGGCCCCGACTCCTTCACGGACACCCTGGCGATTCTCGACAAAGAGGGGATTCCCCACATGGGCGCGGGGATGAACGCTGCCGAGGCAGCGGAGCCCGCGACGTTTATTATCAACGGCTACAAGGTCGGCTTCCTCGCTTCATCGGGCGTTGAGTGGCCTATCTGGACTCCCGTCGCAACCGAGAGCGAGCCGGGCATTATGGGCTCCTACGACAACGGCAGAGCGATGACGGCCGCCATAAAGAAAGCGAAGCTCACGTGCGACTACGTGATTGCCTACCCTCACTGGGGTTATGAAAACACAACCTCGCTCAGCGACGCCCAGAAGGACCTCGGCAGGGCGTTTATCGACGCGGGCGCCTGCGCGGTGGTCGGCAATCACTCCCACTGCCTGCAGGGTATGGAATTCTATAACGGAGCTCCGGTTTTTTACAGCCTCGGCAATTTCTGGTTCAACACCAATAACGTACCCACCGTCCTGCTTAAACTGACGGTTTCTCAAGACGGAATTACTCCCTCTCTTGTGCCGGGCACTCAGGCAAACAGCGAAACCCACTATATGCGGGACGCTTCGTCAAGGCGCGCTCTCTATGATAAAATCGAGAGCTGGGAGCCGTATAACAAAATATCAATCTCAGACGACGGCACGGTCTCCCCGAATAATTGATTTTTCTCAAGGAAATAACAGCCGTTTGCCCCGCGTTATCCGGCTGAGTATACATAACAGGATTTCAGCAAGCTGCATTCAGGAGGTAATTTTATGAAAAAAGCAATTTCCGTTTTTCTCGCTCTCATTATGCTTCTCGGCGTAATAGGCGCGGCGTGGGTGAGTGTTTCCGCGCTTGAATCGGACGGCAGCAATTATATCGTTTATTCTGAGAACGACCTGTTGGACGCGTGTTCTGAAATAGACGCTATGGATTCGGGTGCATACACAATCAAGCTCGGGAATGATATAACGGTTACGAAGGAAGTCGATTTCGGAAACGGCAATGCAACCGTAACTGTTTTAGGCGAAGACCATACAATATTTATGGAGAAGGGCATTTTTATAGTCAAAAGCAACGCGATATTGAATCTCGGCGCTCCCGATTACAATAAAACTTTAACGCTGGCCGACAAACAGCCCGCGTCAGGCAACGCTGCAAATTCCCTTATAGCCGTTACCCGCTCAGTGCTGAATATGTATAACGGCGTAACTCTCAGCGGGCGCAACGGTGTTGACGCGGCGGGCGGAGTTTCGGTTGAAAATCAAAGCAGCTTCAATATGTACGGCGGAACAATAGCCGGCTGCAAATCGGATGTGGTAGCCGGCGGAGTCCTTTTGTATAACAGCACTTTCACAATGAACGGCGGCTCAATAGAAAACTGCAACTCCGTCGGCGACGGCGGCGGTGTTTTTGCTTATAATAATTCTGCTTTTACAATGAACGACGGCTCAATAAAAAACTGCAACGCCGGCGTCAACGGCGGCAAACCTACCGGCAACTACGGCGGCGGTGTTTTTGCTAATAAATCTGCTTTTACAATGAACGGCGGCTCAATAGAAAACTGCAGTGCCGGCAGCAGCACCAACACCGGCAAAGGCTACGGCGGCGGTGTTTATGCCTCGAACGGTTCCCAATTAACAATGACAGCCGGAGCAATTAAAAACTGCAGCTCCTTCTGCTTCGGCGGCGGTGTTTTTGTTCTTAATTCCATTTTTACAATGACCGACGGAGAAATCAGCGGCTGCTCAGACTCCAAAAACGGCGGCGGCGGTGTTTTAGTAGGAAATACCACAGGCACAACTGATTACGCGTTTGATATGCAAGGCGGAGAAATCAAAAACTGCAACGCCGATTCCGGATATGGCGGAGGTGTTTTGGTTTATAGGGGAAAAGCGCGGATCATGGCCGGCAGCAAAATATACAATAACAAGGCACTCGCAGCCGGAGATGACATATATTCTGACAGCTCAACCGCAACGCTGATACTCTCCGATGTTCCCGAAGGTTTGATTCTGTCTGAAACCAATCTTGAAATTGACGGCTGGTATGTGGACGGAGCGGTTGACGGCGGCGAAACGGACAGATGGGACATGGAAAATTTCTGTCAGAAATATACCCCTTCAGCGGAAGAAATCGGCACTATGATTGCCTTAAAAGCGGCGCACGAAAAACCTGACTGCGATTATTATAACGCGACGGTTATTCTGCATAACGAAGCGGACGGTACGGATGAAGTGTATTTTACGGGCACAACCCCATCGGCGCAGTTCACTCTTCCGGATGAGATAAAAAAGGGCTATACTGTTGATTCGCTTGATTACCGCGATGTAACGGATCCTACGGTCATCACCCCCGGTTCTTATACATTAATCGTGAATTTGGTCCCCACAGAATATACCGTCACTTTCATCGCGGACGGTAAAACGGTCGCCTCGGTTCCCTACACTGTTCTGACCGAAAGTATCAGCGAACCGCCCGTGCCCGAAAAAGAAGGCTGCACCGGCAGCTGGGAGCCGTACGAGCTTTTCATCGACCCCGAAACTGACGGCGAACCGGCCGGCGATATTGAGGTCAAGGCGGTTTATACGGCAAACGAATATACAATCACTTTTATTGCGGACGGCGTGAAGACCGAAGTGAAATACAAATTCGGCGACTCGGTTAAAAGACCCGATGACCCTGTTAAAGACGGATATACCTTTGACGGCTGGGATAAGGAGATACCCGCGACCATGCCTGCGGAAAACCTGACGGTAAACGCTAAATTCACTCCCGTTGCCGCCCCGTCGGATGATACACCCGACGATACACCCGATGATACACCCGACGATACACCCGACGATACACCCGATGTCCCCGATGAGCTTGCCGACGAAAGGGCGGCCGCGAAAGCGGAGCTGGACAAGCTCTATGACGACAGGTGCTCCGATAAGGCAAAAGATGAAATCGCCGCGGCGAAAGAGAAAATCGACAACGCGAAAACCGCCGAAGAGATTGAGACCGAGCTGCAGAACGGCTTAAAAGCAGTAAGGGCTCAGAGAGAGCAGGACTGCCCGAAATGCGGCCTTGAGCATAAAGGCTTCCTCGGTATGCTTGTCAGATTCTTCCACGTTATCCTTGCTCTGCTCGAAAACGGCGCCTGCTGATAAACAGACGGAATAAATCTGCGGAGGTAATTTTATGAAAAAAACAATTTCCGTTTTCCTCGCTCTCACTATGCTTCTCGGCGTCTTTGCCGTTAACGCGTATGCAATGCAGATTTTTGTCAAGACTCTGACGGGCAAAACAATCACGCTTGAGGTTGAGCCCGGCGATTCGATTGACAATGTCAAGGCAAAGATTCAGGACAAGGAAGGCGTTCCGCCCGATCGGCAGCGGCTCATCTTTGCGGGTAAGCAGCTTGAAGACGGGCGCACCCTTGCCTATTATAATATTCAAAAGGAAAGCACTCTCCATCTGGTGCTCAGGCTCAGGGACGGACTTACGGGCTCAGGCACGCAGGATGATCCCTATCAGATTTCAACCTATTCGGAGCTTAAGGAATTTGCCTCGATAGTCAACGGCACACATGCTACAATAGCTCAGAATACAGCTGCCTGCGCAATTCTGACGCAGGACTTCACGGCAACCGATACCGACTGGACTCCCATCGGTAACAGCGAAGGCAATTCTTATACCGGCACATTTGACGGCATGGGTCACATAATAACCGGACTTACTACACCTAAAGGATATGAGAATTTCGCCGGCCTTTTCGGCTGTGTCGACTCGGGCGGAAAAGTGCGGAATGTCGGCCTTGAAGGCGGAAGCATAACAGGAAAAAAATATGTCGGCGGCGTTGCAGGAAAAAGTTACGGCACGGTAGAAAGCTGCTATAACACGGGCGATGTTTCCGGCAGCGATTATGTCGGCGGCGTGGTCGGGAATAATTTTGAGAATAGTTCGGTTAAAAACTGCTATAACACGGGCAGTGTTACCGCCACACAACAATATGCTTTTGTCGGCGGCGTGGCCGGATATGATTATAATAGTTCGATTGAAAACTGCTATAACACGGGCAGTGTTACCGCCACAGGACAAAATGCTTTTGTCGGCGGCGTGGCAGGATTTAATTATTCTAATAGTTCGATTGAAAACTGCTATAACACGGGCGCAGTTTCCGGCACTTTTTATGTCGGTGGCGTGGCAGGAAGAAATTTAGAAAACAGTTCGATTGAAAACTGCTATAACACGGGCGCTGTTTCCAGCGGTTATTATGTCGGCGGCGTGGTCGGATTTAATCAAGAGTGTTCAGTTGTAAACTGCTTTTATGACTCGGACAGGGTCTCCGGTGTTCCCGCAATAGGGTTAAATAACGGAACAAGCACCAATGTCAAAGGCCTCACCACCGCCGATATGACCGGTACAAACGCAATCGGAACAGCTGATAATCAAATGAAATTCAGTGACACAAGTGTGTGGCTTGTGAGAGCGGATGACGAATTCTACTCATACTATCCGCACCTCAGTGGCTTTGACCTTGATGCCGGAGGCAATCAGATTCCGATGGAGAATATCCGCAAAACCGACTGGCCCGCGCGCCTGCCGAAGGACGGTGTGTGCGAGATTTCAGACTATGCGGAGCTCAGACTGTTCGCGGCCGAGGTAAACAACGGCAACAAAGGTCTCAACGGTATTCTTACAAAAGATATTGAATGCAAAAACAGTGACGGCACAGCCGCAAAAGACTGGACTCCCATCGGCAATAGTTCAAATAGTTACGTCGGCACATTTGACGGCGACGGTCATAAAATAACCGGGCTTACTACACCTGAAGAATATGGGAATTACGCCGGCCTTTTCGGCTATGTCGGGACCAAAACAGAAGGCGGCGTAACTACCAAAGGCACTGTAAAAAATGTCGGCCTTGAAGGCGGAAGTATTGCCGGATCAAATAATGTCGGCGGTGTTGCAGGCAACAACTCAGGCATTGTGCAGAAATGTTACAACACCGGAAGCGTGTCAGGCAATGAATTTGTCGGCGGCGTGGTCGGAGATAACGTCGGCGGTATAATCGAGTATTGCTATAACACAGGTAATGTTTCCGGCTATAATTTTGTCGGCGGCGTGGTCGGAGATAATTATCATAACAGTTCGGTTGAAAACTGCTATAACACGGGCGATGTTTCCGGCAATAATTATGTCGGCGGCGTGGTCGGGAATAATTATGAGCATATTTCGGTTGAAAACTGCTATAACACGGGCAGTGTTATCGCAACAGAACAACATGCTTATGTCGGCGGCGTGGTCGGAGAGAATTATTTTAACAGCACGATTTCAAACTGCTATAACACGGGCAGTGTTACCGCACAGAGAGACAACGCTTATGTCGGCGGCGTGGCCGGATGGAATTTTGATTACAGCACAGTTTCAAACTGCTATAACACGGGC
>JAILMJ010000041.1 GCA_024692685.1 Clostridia bacterium | reverse complement strand
AAACGGATATGTCGCCTCTGAATATAATACAGAAACGATAAACAAGATTTTTGAGTCTCAGAGCGATAACAAGTATACTTATATTAAGTTTGCCGATAAGCCGACATATTCTCTTGCTAAATCAAAAATTAAAGAGGTCGGCGAAATTTACAGAAAGAATAAGGGCATAACCTCATTTACCTATTATCATAATGATTCGACATATACTCTCGTTTTTTCGAATGAATAAACATATTGTATATAATGCTATCGCACTTGTGTTTATTTGCGGCTGAACAGCCTTTATATATCAATCCGGTCAACCGGAAACAGAACTTCTTTATATTCCGAAGGTGATTGAAATGATGATTATTTCAACAAAAGGGCGTTACGGTTTGAGAATCCTAATAGACCTTGCCATGCATAAAGATGAAGGCTTTTTACCGCTGAATGACATATCCAAGCGACAGGACATTTCGAAAAAATATCTTGAGCAAATCGTTCCGGTTTTTGTTAAAGCGGGAATTCTCAGGACAAACCGCGGGTCCCAGGGCGGATATCAACTCGCCCAATCGCCGGACAAGATAACAATTTCCGATGTCCTGAGATTAACCGAAGGCGATTTCAGTCCTGTTCCCTGTGTCGGATGTGAGCCGTCTGAATGTAACAGGAAAGAACAATGCCAGACAATTGCGGTCTGGCAGGGACTTTATGATGTTGTAAACAATTATTTGGGAAACATCACACTTCAGGATATTGCCGACAGGCAGAATTCATCTGATAATTACATAATTTAAAAAAAAGAGCAGTTTCTTATTTCGGAAACTGCTCTCTCATTTTAATTGTCAGAATTTTCCCGACCTTCCTCCGTGCGAAGAGCCAGAAGAAGGAATATTAACCGATGAACGGAAGGTGTCTGAGGATGATATTACAGATGAATCGGATGCCTTAGCCTTCGGAGCGGTATTCACGGATTTATAGAGGAAAACATCGTTATGCCTTAATACATTCAAACTGTCGGATACTTCATAATCCGCAGCTCCATGCAGTGAAGCAACAGATTTGTGCTTGCTTTTCATTGAACCGGTAACTATGAAACCTATCAGCAGACCTATACCGAGGCAGACAATAATTCTCACCGGCCAGTTTATCGAAACGAGTTTATCCAATAAAGTCTTTGGTTCAGACGCATATTCAGGCTCAATAAAATTCGAAGTATCCGCAACTCCGGAATCCGTTAAGAAAACATCATCTCCGGTATTTGTGATAAGCTGTGAGCTGTTTTCGGCAAATGCAACAAAGGCAGAATAATAATCTCCGGATGAAAGATAAGGAACAACGACGGACTCAAGAATGTCAAGGTTATCTTCATTCATTTTTACATTACATTCACCTTTAGTCAATAAACAATAATCCGACCCTGCCATATTTATTGCCAGCATAACGCCGTCCGGCATAAAGCCGTTATTCTCATAGTAGTAATCGGCGTATTCGTTTATATCGGCATAACCTTCATTCGCAATATCATCGGCTGTCAGTATTACATAGTCAATATTATCGTCTTCACTGAGGGTATCGAGCATATCGGACAATTCGTCCCGCTCATATTCTGTCAGCAGACCGGCACCGTCAACCATTCTCTCAAGTCGGGCATATGCTGAAAAGCAGGACATAAACATAAAACACAGGGAAAGGAGAACAGGCAAAATATTAATTGTTTTTCTTTTCATTTTCCCGCCTCCTTAAAGAAGTGAAATAATCAGCGAAAGAAGTAACGCTCCTGCTCCGGAAGCGGCTGCAATGCCGAGCATCCATTTTCGTGCGAGTGATTTATCAACCGGCAGGTCGCCTACAAATTTTCCTGTTTGTCCGTTCATTGCAAATGTATAGTTTTTTCCGTTCCATGAAGTGTTTAAGAGCCATACGGGTAAAAGGGTGTATTTGGCCTTGCTCTCGGCAAGGTCAATTCTGCCGCCTTCCTGAGTGACAGATTCGTAGCCCTGAACCGTATTCATAAACGCTTCTTGTGCGGTATTTTTTATTCTTTCATTGGCACGCTGAAAGGTTTCCTCTGAATCAACGTCATACCTGTCCGCAAGATAGCCGGCGAGATAGGCTGTCTGAAATTCAACAGCATCGGAAAAATCGAACGGCTCAATGGACTCCATCAGTGTATCATCGAACTTTGACGATCCGTCAACGGGAACATCTTTAAAATCGAGTGTGCCGCCTCTTGTAACACTGTAATAAGAGGTTTCCGTGTAACTGTTTTTGCTGTCTTCCCACTTCTTTTCCTTGGTAGCCTTGTAATTAAAATCGGTGTCAACTGTAGCATCAAAAAGCCAGAAAGGAACATATACACCGGATATTTTATCAATATGGTTCTGATCTCGGAAAGACTTCGGCAACAGACGTTTACCGTTGTAATGCTTCATCAGAGCATTTTTAGCGGATTCTTTATTGACTTTAAACGGAATAATATATTCAGGCTTGAGGTCGCCTTTGAAATTGCCCATAACTATAACCGGGTTACCGCAATAAGGGCAGGCAGAAGCCGCCATATTTTCATCCCCGATAATAGAACCGCCGCAGGAATTGCAAACATAAGTGAGAAGCCCGTCTGTTTCTTCTTCCGTCCACTGAGATAGGGGTTTTTCCCACTCCATGTTTTCACTATTGCTGTCCAGCGCTTCGTCATAAGCCTTTAATGCATCCATATCAAATTCGGTTTCGCAATACGGGCACTTCATCTTCTGGATATCGGCATTGAATTCTATTGCCCCTCCGCAACTCGGGCACTTGTATTCGTGTATTTCAGACATAATAAACCTACCTTCTGAATAAAAAGCCGATCAAAACGGTGCACATAGCCAATGGTGTTACGGAATAGCACACTCCGATTTGATCGGTTGATTTATTTAAGACGCGGAATACCTGCTGAAACGGAATACCGTTAATCAGTTGGCGTCTTTATCATCAAATGGATCTCCGCACTCAGGGCAGAACTTAGGAGGATTATGAGGATCCTCGGGCTCCCAACCGCACTTGTCGCATTTATAAAGAGGAGCGTCAGCGGGTTTCTTGGCGCCGCATTCAGAGCAGAATTTACCCTTATTTACCGCACCGCAGGAGCATTTCCAGCCGTCTGCAGGTTTAGGAGAACCGCACTCAGGGCAGAAGTTACCGGTTGCAACCGCACCGCATTTGCATTTCCAACCGCCTACAGCACCGCCGACAGCTGCAACTGCGGGAGCGGGATTTGCCTGAGCCTGTGCCTGCTGCTGAGCAGCCTGAGCAAAGAGATTGGATGTAGCCTGACCGCCCGCCTGCTGGGCAAAACCCATGCCCATAAAGCCGGTCATCGCACCGGAAGCGTTATTGGCGGCATCTCTCATTGCCTCAGCTTCTGCCGTTGCTCTGTATGCTGCAGCCATATTGATATCCTTATTGATAGCGGCAAACTGGGCATTCTTGATGCGTTCCTGATCTTCTTCGGGAAGAGTGACGGAACCGATTGCCACAGATACAACTTCAAGACCGCGAAGTTCTCCCCATTTTTCTGAAAGAACATCATTCATTGCGTTTTCAAGATCTGTGTTATGATTGACAATCTGATTCGGTCTGAGTTCAAGTTCGCTGAGGCGACCGAATGCAGGCTGAAGGGCGCTTATAAACTCGGTCTTAAGCTGATTCTCGATTTCATCGCGGCGATACTCTCTGGCAACATTACCGCCGATATTGACATAAAAGAGAACGGGGTCGACTATTCTGTAGGAATAAACACCGCTGCAGCGAACGGATACGTCCATATCAAGGCCTATTTTTGAATCAACAACACGGAAAGGCACAGGATTGGGTGTACCGAACTTATTATCTATCAATTCCTTTGTATTTACATAGTAAATTCTCTGGTCTTTGCCTGTGTCTCCGCCGTATGTAAATCTTCTGCCGAGAGTCTTAAACGAATCAACGATGGACTTTTTAAGGTCGCCGGTAAAAATGCTGGGTTCGGAGGAAGTATCATAGGTAAATTCACCGGGCTCCGCACAGACTTCAACGATTTTACCCTGGTCAACTATAAGCATGCACTGGCCGTCTGCAACCGCAATACCCGAACCGTTGGAGATAATATTATCATTACCTGAGGTATTTGAGCTGCGGCTTGTGATACGTTTCTGACCTTTTGTGATAAGAACTTCTTTGGGAATAGATTCACAATAGAAAAATTCCTTCCATTGATCTGCAAGGACTCCTCCAACGGCGCCCTTAGCTGCTCTGATAAGACCCATAATAAAACTCCTTTCAGTTTTATATTAAAAAAATTATATCATAACATTATTCAAAATGTCAACAAATGACGATACCGATTTTAAGTTCAAAACGGCAATTTCCGCACATAGATTTCTGATGATATCTTTTTCAACAATAAAGTGTCGGGCTTTCTGTGAAAGTTGACAAAAAAATTATATTCATTGTAAATTATTTAATAATGTGTTAAAATAAAATGAATTTGATAAAAAGGGAGATTCAGTATGGAATCAAATAACGCCACAGCTGTTGATAACGTATCAGAATCCTCAACACCTGTTTCGGGCACAAGCGCTGCCCACAAAGACAGGCGCTATGTCGGTTCAAAAGAAACGGTTGCTTACATCCTTTATGACATAGCCCAGTCATTTAATATAAGCAAATACAACGACATTTTTGTTACCGATATAATCAAAGTCGGACTTAGGTTTCAGACAGTAGTAACATTCATCGTAGGTATCTGGGATATTATCAACGATGTTTTCCTTGCTGCCATTGTAGACCGCACCCGTACGCGCTGGGGAAAATTCAAGCCCTGGCTTATCGTTTACGCCATACCGGGAGTTTTTCTCAGCCTCTTCTTCTGGGCAATGCCTGTTTTCTTCGGTGACAAAGGACTCTATGATGTTTCAAAGCTGGTTTTCTATCTCATACTGCAAATGATAACCAACCTTGCCACATCTCTTGCAAGCATTGCAAGAACGGGTATGCTCGCTACTATTACTCCGAATATAATTGACAGGACAAGACTTATCACAGAAGCTAATCTTCTCTCCGGTTTTGTTGAAAAAGCGCCGGAAATCCTTATGGGTCTTTTCATTGACCTCGTAAGCCACGGCACAATCAAAATCAAGATGAGAACACTTTATGTCTCCGCCGGTATGTTTACAAGCATTGTCAGCGGACTGCTCGCGCTTTACTTTGCATTTGTTGCAAAAGAGAGGGTTTCACAAACGGTTGACAAGCCGAGCATTATCAGCGGAATAAAATCCATTTTCACCAATAAACCGCTGCTTCTCATTACGTTGTCCGAATTCCTCGGAGCATTCAGCATAAACTCCGGCACAAATTATTATTATATAAATGTTCTCGGTCTTGCCACGATGTCAACAATAGTCGGAATTCCCGGCGCCATTGTCTCCCCCATCAGCTATTCCTATGTTCCCTGGGCAAGACAAAAGTTTTCTACCAAAGCTCTGTGGATTGCCGGCTCACATATCAGCGATGTACTTATGCTGGGAGTTTTCCTTGTCGGTTCAGTTAATAAGAATTACAAAAAACTCAGCGCAATGATTCCCGCGTTTATGCTCAGAGAAACGATCTGGATGTTCTTCTGGGGAATCAGAAGCGTTATCCCCGAAGAGATGAGAAACGAAGCCATCGACTACGGCGAATGGAAAACCGGCTACAGAAACGAAGGTATGACCGGCGTTGCAAAAGACCTTGCCAAGAAACTTGTCAACACGCTCGGCTCAACACTCAAAGCTTTTATTCTTGCAAGAATAGGTTATAATCAGGGAGGCGGCTTCGGCGGTCAGAGTGAACAGACTGAGTACTCACTGTTCTGGATGTGCACCCTCCTGCCTGTAATAACCAGCATTGCAAGTATTATCCCCAAACTCTTCTATGATCTGAACGGTGAGAAGAGAGACAGGATGTACCGCGAGCTTTATGAAAGAAGAGCGGCTATTGCTCAGGAAGTAAATTCTTTCGCAGATAGAATCGATGAAGAAAACGCAGCCGGGCAATAATACAACCTGAACAGCTATTAATTAAGACCGACCGCTCAACGGTCGGTCTTTTAAGATGAAATGCATTATCAGAAAACAGAAAGACCGGTTAAAGTATGTATGTATTAATTTATTCGGCGGTTATACTTATCGCTACATTCTGCGGCGCTTTTGTGGGCCTCGGAGGCGGAGTCATAATAAAGCCGGCCCTTGACGCAATAAATATTGATTCAATTGATACGGTTAATTTTATCTCCTGCTGTGCAGTTTTTGCGATGAGCATAAGCTCTTCGCTGAAACAGATAACGGCAAAAACAAAATATGATTTAAAATATTTACTGCTTGTTTCATGCGGTTCACTTATCGGCGGCGTACCCGGGAGCCACGCTTTCAATACTCTGCTTGAAAAATTCGGTAACAATTCCATGAAAAGCATACAGGGAATAATACTCGGCACGGTACTCGTGCTCGCTGTCATTTATATAAATCTCAAAAATCCGCCTTCGTTAAACACAAAGAATCCTGTATGTTTGTTTCTCTCCGGTCTTTTCCTTGGCGCCCTGGCCTCATTTCTGGGCGTCGGCGGAGGCCCGATAAACGTTGCATTTCTCATGTTTCTCTCAGGCCTTGATATAAAATCTTCAACCGTTTACAGCATAGGTATTGTTTTCTTCAGCCAATTATCAAAACTTATAACCTTATTTGTCACATCAAGCATTCCCGCTGTCAAAACCTCGGTTATTGCCGTTGCTGTTATATCGGCGGTGTCCGGCGGAATCATAGGAGCGACACTTAATAAAAAATGCAGTAACAAACCGATAAAAACAGTATTTACGGTTGTTGTCACTGCAGTAGCCTTATTGAATTTTTACAATGCTTTTATTTTTCTAAAATAATATCGGTCACCTTTCTGCAAGAGCACTTATTTCCTCCGGCGTGAAAGAATATTTTTTATCACAAAACTGACAACTGACCTCGGTAATGGGGTCATCGGCCATTTTAAGCAGTTCTTCTTTTCCGAGGGTAAGCAGAGCCTTTGACACCCGGTCTCTTGAGCAATTACAACGATATTCGGGATAGAATTCATCAAGCAATTCAAGGTCAAAGCTTTTGAGAACCGTTTTGCAGATTTCCTCCGGAGAAAGACCGTCAGTCAGCATTGTTGTTATGGGTTTAATATCTTTTATACATTCCTCTAGTCTGTCTATTGTATCATCAAGAGCAGTCGGGAGAAGCTGAATAATAAAGCCGCCGGATACAATCACAGATTTATCAGGAGCAACAAGAACACCGAGCGCACATACTGTCGGGATCTGTTCGCTTACGGCAAAATAGCTCGTGATGTCTTCGGCAACTTCACCCGATACTATCGGAACAAGCCCTCTGTAAGGCTCTTTAAGGCCTAAATCTTTAAGAACTTTGAGCGTTCCGTCTTTACCTATAGCCCCCGAAACATCAAGTTTACCCTTGTTGTTTAAAGGAAGCTCAACATCAGGATTGCCTATATATCCTCTGACATTTCCCCGGCTGTCTGAAACGGCAACCACTGTACCGGCCGGCCCGGCCCCGTCCATTATCAGGGTTATACTGTCGTCCTTTCCTTTAAGAACAGCCCCCATCATTGATGCCGCCGTAAGAAGCCTGCCGAGGGCAGCGGAAGCAACCTTGGAAGTTTTATGAATGTCGTGCATAACCGCTACGATATCCGATGAGTCTATTGCTATAACGGTCAAAGTGCCGTCACTTGAAATCATTCTTACTGCTTTTCCCATTTTCTACCTCTTTTTAACCGTAAATACAGCCCTTTCACTGTTTTCTTTTAATCCGTCATATGATAAATCATCATTAATACTCAGTACATCAAATCCTGCTTTATCGACAATATCTTCAAGCTCACATATACTGTATGCTCTTTCGGTGAAAAACTCCGTTTCCCGGGAATACAACTCCCCTGTTTTTTCAAAGAAATCCAGTGAAATATCAACGGAATTGTCTGCATTCAGAAAATTCTGCCAGACACAGAAGACTTCATCGGTATCATATATAAAAGCGTTATCGGCAAGGATTTCTCTGTGCTTATATACAGTGTTGACATCAAAGACAAAGATTCCTCCGGAATTCATAAACAGCGAAACTCCCGACAGGGCTTGGCTTACCGCATCTTTATCCGGTAAATGATTTAAGCAATCCAGGGCGCATACCGCACAGTCAATCGTACCGTAAAGATCAAGGGCGGTCATATCCTGATTAAGGAGCAGAATGCTTTTGCCGGAATCATCGATTTTTTCCCTTGCTTTTATCAGCATACCTGTGCTGGCATCAACCCCGATTACGTCGTAGCCTATTGATGCCATATATATGCTCATGGTTCCCGTACCGCATCCGAGGTCAAGAAGAATTCCGCTGTCCGCTCCATTTTTATTTAATAACTCCGCATAGAATTTGTTTCTCTTTTCGCTGTCTTCATCATCGATAAGCAAATCGTAATAGCAGCTGAATAAATCATAACTCACAGAAATACCACCTTCAATCTACTAACGGTTATTTTACTACACAAAGGAGAAAAAGTAAACCATATTTATTCCCTGAAACCGACCTGTCAACAGACCAACAAATAAAACAGAAATGAGGGGCTTTATGAATAACGGAATTTATAAATCTGGTTCATTCACTCAGTTTCGCAGAAAATATATCAATGCGAATACCGGACTTTCGTGCGAAAAAGTCAGGAAAGTATGCTTTGATACCGATGGCAGTATTCTTGCCGGAACGGAAAATGGATTGTTCAGAATCAAAGACGGCTCCGCAGAGAGAATTCTGCCGAAAAAACTTAAAGGAAACATTGGCGATATATGTATCCGCAGCGATAACACATATATTGTTGCTCAGGAAAACATTCTGTATTTCATCTCCGGCGGAGTTGTTACAAAATCGAATGATCTTGAGGATAAGATTGTGAATGTCAGAGAAGATAACAACCGTCTCTGGATACTGACAGAAAGTTATATATTGTGTACCGACAAAACCTTTGACCGTATCATTCTCAAAAGAGAACTGGAAGGGGGAAAAGGTCTATGCCTTGCCGTTTCCGGAGATAATATTTACGCCGCAACGCAGACAAACCTGAGCGTTGTCCACGGCAAAAGAATGGAATGGAAAAACATTTCGTCAAAGCATTCCCCGATGCCTGACAAAAGAATAAACACAATGACCTTTGACAGCAACGGTTATCTGTGGCTCGGATTTGACGAAGGCTGCGCAATTTATAATAACTCATCATTCTGGATGACTTCGGACGAAATCAGGTCTCTGCCTAAAAACGGAGTTTATGCGATTGCAACCGATGACATCGGAAACAGATATTTTGCTACCGATTCGGGTGTTATTTGCCAGATAAAAGGGAAACTCAAATACCTGACCGCCGAACGCTGGGTTCAGGATAACAGAGTTAATGACATAGCCGTAAGCAAAGACGGCTCACTTATAGTTGCCGCAACAGATAAGGGTATATCCGTTATAAGTTCATTTGAGGATACACTGAAATCAAAAGCGGCAGAGTTTGAAAAAATAATAGAAAAGTATCATATCAGAAGAGGGTTTACGGCAGCAAGAAATATAATTAACAATTCCTACGACAGCGGAAATGTAATCATATCGGACAACGACGGATTATGGACCGCTTGTTATGTTACTGCCGAATCTCTCAGATATGCTTCAACCGGCGAAAAAGAGGCCCTCGAAAAGGCGCGCAGAGGCGTTAAAGCCATGCTGTTTTTGACAAAGATTACCGGCATAAAGGGCTTTACGGCAAGAGCTGTAAGATATCCGGGAGACGAAGGATACGGAAACGGAGACAGTGAATGGGCTCTTTCTCCCGACGGGAGTTGCGAATGGAAGGGCGAAACATCCAGTGATGAAATGACAGGTCACTTTACCGGTTATTCCGTTTATTATGACCTTTGTGCCGATAAGGAGGAAAAAGAAGAGATAAAAACCGCTGTCTGCAATATTATGGATCATATCATTGAAAATAATTACAGACTTATAGACAGAGATAATCTGCCCACAACCTGGGCATGCTGGGATCCCGAACTTCTCAATCACAGTGACAGATGGTTTGCTGAAAGAGGGGTCAACTCTCTTGAATTACTGATGTTTTTGAAAGTTGCGTTCCATGTTTCCGGAAATGACAAATACCAAAAATTATATGACACTTTCATAAAAAAGCATCACTACCTTCTCAATATTATTCAGCACAAGGTTCAGGACGCTCACATCTGTCACATAGACGACAATCTCGCTTTCCTGGCATCTTTTGCCCTGTTGAGACTGGAAGAAAGTGCCGCAATCCGGTCTTATATTCTATGCGGTATGGAAGACCATTGGCAATATGAAAGAATAGAACGTCAGCCTATGTTTTGCTTTATACATGCCGCATTTACAGGCAGGGATACAGATTTATCCGAGGGCATACAGTCACTGAGGGAAATTCCCTTAGACCTCATTCAATACGCAATGAAGAACTCCGACCGCAAAGATATCATTTATGATAATGAACAGGCCGAATACAACCACAAACCTCAGATAAAATATCCGCTTGCGTACGATGAGAGAAATCTTTCCAGGCCGGATGGGGGCGCTTTTCAGCTTGACAGTCCCGCCCGGAACGCGGCTCAGGATCCAACAATTTTTCTTCTTCCGTATTGGATTGCAGTATATTACAAATTGATTGATAAGGAATGATTCGGTACAATGGATAACCGCAAAAGAATGATTGACGGTCAGATTTATGACCCGAATGATGAAAAGATTCTTTCCGAGCAGTTCGGGTATGTGGAGTTATTGTATGAATTCAACTCACTCCCGCCGAGCCGCCTTGACGAAAGAAAAGAGATAATGAAAAAGATGCTGGGCAAAGTCGGTGAAAACTGTTACATTGAACCGCCTTTTCACGCTAACTGGGGCGGTAAACACGTTTATATGGGAAACAATGTTTATGCGAATTTCAACCTCACTTTAGTTGATGACGGGAATATTTATATCGGCGACAATGTACTGTTCGGCCCGAATGTAACCGTTGCAACGGCAAGTCATCCGCTATGGCCTGAACTCAGGGCAAAGGGTTTCCAGTTCAACAAAGATGTTCACATCGGAAATAACGTATGGATAGGCGCAGGGTCTGTTATTGTCCCGGGAGTATCAATAGGAGATAATACTGTTATAGGAGCAGGAAGTGTTGTAACCAAAGATATACCCGCAAACTGTCTGGCGTTTGGCTCTCCGTGTAAAATTCGCAGAGAAATTACGGAATCCGACAGGCCCGATGACACGGATTTCTTGCTTAATCAGCAGAGGCAGAACAAATAATAGTTTATAAAAAAAACGTCCCCGGTGTTTTATTCACCGGGGACGTAACAGTTAACCTTAATCCTCAACCGCTGCTTTTGCGGAATTTATTTTTCTGAAAATCTCAGGATCGAACTTTTCCTTTCTTTCATAGGTATAAATACCGTTCTGTTCCTGTTCAACATCCGTAAGCTGTGTATAACAGAAACCGAACATTTTTTTGTTGCCGAGCAGGGTTTCGGTAAGTCCCTTATATCTTTCAATAAATTCTTCACCGGTTTTCGGTGCATTGCCGTAACCCCAGCCGTCTCCGTCAGGCTTAACGCTCCAACGTATTCCGCCGTATTCACTGATAAAGAACAGACCGCCGTTATATCCCACTCCCCTGTCATTGACGTGGTCGTAAAGCTCTCCGCCTTCGGCAAAGGAATCATAATGTTCTTTAAAGATTTCGGGATTCTGCTCATAATCGTGAGTATCATAAATATCGGTTATAACATGGTAATTACCGCTGGTATCTATGCATGGTCTTGACTTATCAAGAGCTTTTGTTACATGGTAAACAGTAGAAAGAAGTTCATTTCTCTGCTCTCTGCCTTCATAATTCCATGTTTCATTGAACGGACACCAACCGATTATTGACGGGTGGTTGAAGTCACGCTCAACCGCCTCAATCCATTCATTGACGTAAACTTCGGTAACCTTGGGATCTGAGTAGTCCAATCCCCAGTTCGGATATTCTCCCCAGGTCAGATAGCCCTCTTTATCCGCATAATAAAGGAAACGGGGCTCAAACACCTTCTCGTGCAGTCTTGCGCCGTTAAAGCCTGCCGCTTTTGACAATTTAATATCATTAAGCAAAGCCGCATCATTGGGAGCGGTGTAGATTCCGTCGGGATAAAAGCCCTGATCAAGAACAAGTCTCTGAAATACACTCTTGCCGTTAATGAGGAACTTATAACCGCTGAATGAAATATCACGAAGACCGAAATAGCTTTTAACTATATCTTCGCCGAATTTCATTTCAATATCATAGAGTCTTCCGTTCCCCGGCTCCCAGAGATGGATTTCGCTCAGTTTGATTTCACCGCTAACTGTATTATCCGCTTTTTTTGTAACAGAACCGGTAAGCTTTCCTTCATAGGAAGTAATAAAAGAGAACTCAGCTTTGCCGTTCACCTTGGCCTCAAAGGCTATGCTTCCGTTTTCGGCATCAGGAAAGAGCCTGAAACTTTCAACATATTCAAGAGGTGTAAACTCAAGCCAAACTGTCTGCCATATACCGGTTGTCCTTGTATAGAGGCAGCCGTGGGACTTAAGAAGGCAGCTCTGTTTACCCGTAGCCTGATACGGAGAACGTGTGTCATCAACCGCATTAACAATTATTGTATTTTCACCCGGAACAATAAGATCCGTTATTTCAAAGCAAAAAGATGTATATCCGCCCTTGTGGGTTCCGGCGACTTTTCCGTTTACATAAACGGTTGTAAAATAATCAACCGCTCCGAAGTGAATAAAAGTCCTGCCGTTCTGCTTATCGATATTGACCTTTTTTCTGTACCAGACTGAAGGAATGAAATCTTTATAGCCGATACCTGACAATTCGCTTTCAGGGCAAAACGGAACGGTTATTTTTTTGCTCCATACATCTCTCTGAAGAATATCGGTCTGCGCCAAAGATGAGCCGAAATCAAACTCAAAATCCCACTCACCGTTGAGGTTAAGCCAATTTTTTCTTTCAAATTGCGGAACCGGAAATTCCATTCTCGGTATTGACATCGACGATAGTCCTCCTCTATTCGGTAAAATATGTTTCTTCAATCATTGCGGCAAGACAATGATAAACAGGAAGGGTAAGTTCCTGAATTTTGAATGTTTCGTTTTCGGGCAGTCTGATGCATACATCCGAAAGTTTACTGCACATACTCTCTTCACAGCCTGTAACGGCAATACAGGAAATACCGGAGGCTTTTGCCGCATCAAGAGCACTGACAATATTTGCCGAATTGCCGGAAGTGGAAAATGCAATCAAAACATCATACGACCTGGCATAGGCATAAACCTGCTGAGCGAAAACAAGCGACGGATCACAGTCGTTCTCAAACGCAGTCATAAGTCCGGACTGGGTGGTAAGAGAAATAGCCGCAAGAGCTTTTTGAAGTCCTTCGGCAGTTTTTTTGTCAGAAAAAGATGATTTTTCACTCTGAGTCAACGGTCTCTTTTTCAGAAAGCCTTTCATAAGTTCGCCGACCAGGTGGTCACAATCGGCACTGCTTCCGCCGTTGCCGCAGCAGAGAACCTTTCCCGAATTGTCATAACAGTTCTTCAAGAGCAAATAAGCTTTATAGATACTGTCCCTGCAAACTGTCAAAGACGGATAACGGACAAATAATTCTTCAAAAATATTCTCAACCATCATTTTGCCTCCGCTGATTCTTTGGCAACACCGAGGGCGGCATAATCGCCTATTTCATCCCCAAGCAGTGACGGAATAATCTGACAGACGCTTAAAGCTACGGGCAGGGCCTCTTTATTGAGAGTCTCCCTCATAGACTGAACCATTAATTCACCCGAACGCTGAAAAATACTTCCGATTATTATCTTTTCGGGATTCAGTATATCGATAAGGACAGAAAGGCCCCTGCCGAGCATCTCACCGCTCTTTTTATAAATTGCAAGAGCAAGCGCGTCGCCGTTTCTTGCTGCTTCGGCAATGGATTTGGCGGACATATCTGATGAATCCAGAGAAGTATCTCCCGAATAGAACTTAATCATTCTTTTGCCGAGATTTGCTATTCCTCCGCCCGAACAGTATCCTTCAAATGAGCCCGCTTTACCGTATCCCGCCGGTCCGTCTGAATCTATTCTGATATGTCCGACTTCTCCTGCTGTACCGCAGGTGCCGGAATAGAGTTTACCGTCAATTATAAGCCCTGCGCCCATACCGGTGCCGAAGGTGAGGAAAATCATATTCTTACTTCCTCTTCCTGCGCCAAACTGCCACTCGGCCAACGCACAGGCATCGGCGTCATTTTCAAGTTTACAAGGGACTCCGAGTTCTCTCCTGATTATATCCACAAGAGGCACATTATCCCAGCCGGGAAGATTCGGAGGACTCATTATTATACCGGTTTCGCTGTCTAAAGGTCCGCCGCAGCTGACGCCGCATGATAGAATATCGCTAAATACAACGCCCTCATCATCGGCAAGCTTTTTTGCGCAGGAAATGAGCCGGTCAACAACCTTCTCCCATCCTTTTTCGGAATTGGTGTCAAAAACAATTTTATTCTTGATAGATACGCCGTTTCCCTTTTTTTCACCTAGAACAACTGCGCACTTCGTGCCTCCGATATCCATACCAAGATAATGCTTCATTGTGTCACCACCATAAACTACCGGACTTTTAATATATTATACACCCGGGGCCACAAAAAAACAACAGATTATTTATACTGCGGGATTTGCGGTCAAGCTGTGCAAACATTTTAAAAAGGTAACTTCAGATAATTTTTTAAGTAATATTGACATACGATTTACATCAAATTATAATAATTAAAACTAAAAAAAGAGGTGCGTCATTATGCCGTTCAATGGGTTCCCCTACGATGATATTCTGAGAGATTTTGATGTCTTCCCGAAGGTCCTTGTCAAAGATAAACCTGCTGAAATAAATATCAGGCCTACGGGCGGAAGAAAGATATTCGAACCCGAAAGGGAATATACACTTGTCATTTGCGGTCTTGAAACCGGAAATCCACCCGATTATCCCGCAACAGGCGATTTCAAAGAATTCAAAATCAAATGCAACAATGAAGGCGGATTTGTTATAAATCATACATTTGATAAAGAGGAAATGTATTTTCTCCGCTTTCTCGACGATGACGGAAAAAGATTAAAACAGTTTTCTGTTTACTGCGTTGACAAAGATCTTGAAGGAAGATGGCCTTTGCGCGGTGACCTTCATATGCACTCAACCTGCTCGGACGGAAATCAGGACCCCAAAGTGGTCTGCGCCAATTACCGCAAACACGGCCTCGATTTTATGGTTGTATCGGACCACGGAAGATACTATCCGTCAATTGAAACCAAGAAATTCTATGATGATGTTAAAACCGGTCTTGCAATAATACCGGGTGAGGAAGTCCATATGCCGTCTGTTTACGGACAGCGTTCGGATTTTCATATTGTCAACTTCGGCGGTGAATACAGCATAAATGCGCTTACCGACGGCAGTCACACAGAAGACAGAGGAACAGGAAAAGAATCAAGGTCAATAAACGGTGAATGCCCTGAATTCACTCCTCTTAAAGAGTGGGAGGCTATGATTAAGGCCCGTGCTGATGCCATGAACACCCCGGCAGATGTTGACGCGATTCCGGCAGCTGTATGCAAGTGGATATTCGACGAAATAAGAAAGGCAAACGGTCTGGGTATATTTGTTCATCCCACCTGGATAAACAACGTTTACCACGTGCCGAATTCATTTGTGGATTATATAACAGAAAACAGATTCTTTGATGCATTTGAAGTCCTGGGCGGCGAAAACTATTTTGAACACAACGGCTTCCAGACAATAAAGTATTATGAGGATAAGGCTAAAGGAATAAGATACCCGATAGTGGGCAGCACGGACAGTCATTCATCATATCCTACTAACAGGAACGCTTTTATCTGTTCAACCCTTGTTTTCTCACCTGAAAATGAAAGAAAAGCAATTATACAATCAATCAGGGATTTCTACTCGGCAGCCATTGACACAATAAGCGAGGAGTTTCGCATTGTCGGAGAAAACAGATTTGTCAGATACGGTTGTTTCCTCCTGAAAAATTATTTTCCGCTCCACGATGATTTATGCTTTGAAGAAGGAAGAGCGATGCGTCAATACGCAACAGGTACGGAAGAAGAAAGAAAAGAAGCTGCCGCTCTGCTGGATATCATAGGCGATCGGCTTAACGCTCACAGAAAGAAATATTTTGATTTTTGATGACAGTTATACAACGAAACCCGTCGGTTCAAAAAGAACCGACGGGTCATTTTTTTGACTGCAATCACCGGTTTCCCATGAGCTTTCTTTTAAAAGTTCTTGCGGATTTTACCAGTTTTTGCGCTTTTTCAACTGTCTTATAACCGAACTCGTCCATAATCAAATCGGCTTCACCCATAAATTCCATATAGTCATTGCAGAACCCTTTTTTGAATTTATAGATACCGTGAAGCGGGTTGTTTTCATCGGGATATCCGCCTCTGAAATCATACCATTTACATCCCTTTTCAATAGCCCACTTTATGCAGGACCATTGCACGAGATATGTGGGCATCAGATTCCTGTGTTCATTGGAACTTGCCCCGTAAACATACCATACCTTATCACCTACATGAACATCAAGTGCGCCGGCAAGGAGTTCATCCTCATAATAGGCGAAATACAGACGGGCATCTTCACCGAAAGCATCCATAATTCTCTCAAAATATTCCGTGCTTCTTACTGCAAAATTATCCCTGTCACCTGTTAAAAGCATAAGACTGTGAAAGTCCTCACACGACTCTTTGCCTTTAATCTCAATTCTTATACCTTTTCGCTCGGCAAGCCTGGTGTTATACCTGGTTTTAGAATGAAAACCGGCCATAACTTCCTCTTCGGTTTTGCCGTCAATGTTAAGTCTGAAAATATACCTTGCCTGGACAGTATCAAAACCGCTGCCGTGCTCCTTGAATACAAAACCGAGGGATTTAAGCAAATCAATATATTCCTTATCGGTAGCGAGGGTGTCGGTGTCTATTTTGAAAGTGTATGCCTTATTGTTTTTACCGTATTCCGAAACAGCTTTTATCAGTTCGGTCACGGTCTGCTTGTCTGAAAGATCGCAAACCGGGCCCCTCGGAGCGTAAAGCATTTTAAAACTTGTATACGGTATCTTCCTGATAAGAACACCGCAAACGCCTTTAATTTGCCCGTTATCATCCCTGCAGATAAAACCGGTCCAGTCCCATTCTCTTTTTATTTTACCCCAGGCCGATGTCTGCATCATATGACCTTTGGGATGGTTGCGCACAAAATCATCATATTCTTCGGCGTTATTCAGTTTTACTGTTTCCATAATAAATGTCCTCCGCTCTTTTCAAGAGGTCTGCCTTGTTATTCTTTATTCTTCCGTCCATTACTTCTTCAAGTAATCTGTTGAGCACAGAGCCAAGCAAATGAGTTGGCGAGATTCCCAAAGAAAGCAAATCATTTCCGTTAATCTTAAGATCTTTAAGTGAAAAACAAGGCTCTTCACCGAGAATGAGATTAAGTGTTTCAAGACCCGCTTCATTTCTCTTTATTTCGCTTTCAATAAAAACCGGGTTCTGGGCTCTGAAATCAGCCTCGCGTACTTCAAAAAGCTCTTTCACTATTTCCGGACCGTAACTGCCAATATATTTTCTGTAAGTCTTCCTGCTGATTATATCAGGCTCAAAGCCGTGCTTTTCAACAAGAGTACATATATGATTCCGTTCACTGTTAGACGCTTTGAAACGGTAAAGAATATCGGAAGCAAGTTCTTTGCTTTTTTCGCTGTGAGAGTAAAAATGGTCAATTCCCTTTTCGTCAGTGGATTTAACGCAGGGTTTGCCGCAATCGTGAAAGAGCATTGCGAGTCTTAACTCAGGCACGGGTCTGACAGAGTCAACGGCTTTAAGTGTATGCCCCCATACATCATAAATATGCCTGATGTGGTTTTGCTCACAGCCCTTCATGGCTTCGAGTTCGGGCATCAGGAAGAAAAACACATCGCTGTATTCATCAAGAACCTTTGCCGCTCTGTCTCCGCAAACCAGTTTGCGAAGCTCCGCGTATATTCTTTCAACAGATATAAACTTCAGCAAACCGTAATATTTGTGTATTGCTTTTGAGGTTTCGATACAAATATCAAAATTAAGAACCGAAGAAAACCTCAGAGCCCTGAGTATTCTCAATGCGTCTTCCTCAAACCTTTCTGTGCTGTTGCCGACGCATCGGATTATTTTATTATTAATGTCACTTAGCCCGTTAAATGGATCTGTAATTCCCTCATCGGGATTATACGCAATTGCATTACAGGTAAAGTCTCTTCTGGAAAGATCCCGGGTGAGATCATTTACAAAAAGGACCTCATCGGGACGGCGATGATCCGAATAGCCTTTTTCGGCACGGAAAGTAGTGATTTCAATGGGCGCACGGTCAATAATTACGGTAACCGTGCCGTGTTTTATCCCTGTTTCAACTACCCTGAAACCGCTGAAAACTTCAGAAACGGTTTCAGGCGAAGCATCGGTTGCTATATCCCAATCATGAACGGGAAGCCCCATAATTATATTTCGTATCGCTCCGCCGACAATATAAGCCCTGTGCCCGCTTAGATTAAGTTTGTTCAGAACAACCTTAACCTGCGTTGACAACTCTGTATTCATATTATTATTCCCATTTTTTCCAAATTTCCGGCTGATAACCGACTGTGGCCAGTTTTCCGTTTCTGACTATCGGAGTTTTGAGGAGCTCGCCGTTTTCGAGGATTTTTTCTATCTTTGCATCCGTGGAAGCAAGATATCTGATAAACGACTGCTCATAATATTTTGATTTTTCGTTAATCAGGTCATCAAGTGTACCCACAGCCGAAATAACCGAACTCAGTTCTCCTCTGCTCAGGCTTTTCTGGGTAGGTCAATAAACTGAAATTTAATATTTCTCTCCTTGAAATAACGCTGTGCCTTCTTTGTGTCAAAGCATTTATTGGTGCCGAAAATCTGAATATTCATATCAATAAGCCTCAAATTTACTGATGGTGGCAAAACATCTTGTTTCGTTGATAACAAGCTTGAAATAACGAACCCTCATCTCTTTGAAACGGATTATCCTTTTATATCCGATTACCGTGCCGTCATCAATCTTCTTCCATTTATTGTTAATTTTTGCATAAAGTGAGAAACTCTCAATTTGCTGACCGGTTCTTATGTGCTCGCCGAGTACAATCTTATCTATGTCATATTCGTCGCAGAGGTCAAGCACAATTTCACTGCCCTCGGGTTTATCACCGGATAACCAGTATTCCTCCGAATCATTGATGAGAATATGCTGAGCGGTATGCGCATCGTCAGCATGATTGTTATCCGTCATCACAGAACCTTCGGCGAGATTTTCGTTAAAATCAATTTCAAGCTGCGCGCCCATTGAAAGGAGAGTATTCATATCCCTTTCATTTATCGTGCCGTCGGGCATAGGAGGAATATTGAGCAGAAGATTTGCATTTGCTCCTACGGAATTATAATAGATATCCATAAGCTTTGTAAGAGGCTTGACACTATAATCATCCGAAGTATGGTAAAACCATCCTTTTCTTATTGACACATCAACCTCAGCGGGATACCAGATAAGCTTATTGCAGTTTCTTATCTGTTTTCTGCTGCCGAGATCAAGAGCGGTGGGGTTGATTTTTTTGGGAGGTCTGGAAACATCTGTCTGAGATTCGGAGGAGATAAGCTCATATTTTGAGTGATAATAGGGCACCACGCTCCACTCGCTTTTTCTGCACACTCCGGACTCATTGCCGCACCAGCGGACATCCGGTCCGCATATGCATATTGCTGCTTCGGGCTGCAATTCACGTATGAGGCTGAAATAGCCGTCCCAATCATACTCCTGTTTTTTCCCGTTGGGACCTTCACCGCAGGCTCCGTCAAGCCAAACACAGAAAATCTCGCCGTAATTTGTAAGCAATTCAGTGAGCTGGTGCTTATAAAAATTGTTATATTCTTCTCCCGAACCATAGGAAGCTTCATGCCTGTCCCACGGGGAAAGATATATGCCGAATTTAAGCCCGGCATCTTTGCAGGCGGCGGAACATTCCCCGACAACATCGCCTTTGCCGTCACGCCAGGAGCTTGATTTGACACTGTAATCGGTATATTTGCTCGGCCAGAGGCAGAAGCCGTCATGATGTTTGGCAGTGAGAATAAGACCGTTCATACCCGAAAGTTTAAAAAGCTTGGCCCATTTCCTGCAATTCAACTTTTCCGGATTAAACAAATCAGGGTCATCGTTGCCGTTTCCCCATTCTGAATCAGTAAAAGTATTCATACCGAAATGAACAAAGGCGTTAAACTCGGTTTCCTGCCATTTTATCTGCCTTTCCGAAGGAACAACAGAAGCTGCATATTTAACATAATCGGGATATTTTGACATAGTATCGCCTCATAGTAGTTTTATATCTTTTATATAATATCATTTTTCCTTTACGTGTGCAACTAAATCTTGACATCCTTTTTATTTTAATTTAATATGAAACCGGAGGATGATAGCTATGAAGTATTGTGATTATGTTAACATAAAGCAAGGCTCTGCCTCGCGCCACAGATACAGTAACGGCAACACTTTGCCGCTTATTCAGCGCCCGTTCGGAATGATTGCCTTTGCTCCGCAAACAAGTGACGGAAACATCAGATGGTATTATCACCCCGAAGACAGATCTCTTGAAGGGTTCAGGCTCACGCATCAGCCGTCTCCCTGGATAGGAGATTACGGCGCTTTTTGTTTTATACCGCAAAACGGGAAACTCGGTTTAAGCGGTGAGGAAAGATGGTCCGGATTCAGGCCGGAAAATACTGTTATGAAACCGTTTTATTTGAGATATAACCTGCTCAGAACAAAATCGGTTTTTGAGGTAACGACCTCCGAAAGATGCGCAATATTCAGGGTTACATTCAAGGATGAAGGTGACAATTATTTTTGCGTTCACTCCGTAAAGGATAACTGTGCATTTTCATATAACGAATACGAGAACACTCTATACGCCGTCACAGACAATCACGAAGAGTCCGAAGGCAAAAATTTTAAAGAATACCTGATTATCAGATTCCCCGACAACAGCGTTGATACCGGCGGTATTTCTGTCGGCATAAACGAAAGGATTGACCGTGCCGCCTGCGTTGACGGTGAAAATTCTTCTATTCACATCAAGTTGAGGAACAAGGAAACTCAAGTTAAGGTTGCTTCTTCTTATATTTCATTTGAACAGGCAAAGCTGAATCTTGAACACGAAATTAAGAGCAAGGATTTTGATTCTCTTTGCTCGGAGTCTGAAGAGATATGGGAGGAATATCTTTCACGTGTCAGGATAAAGACTACGGACGAAAAGAAATTAAAAACCTTTTACTCCTGTATGTACAGAGCCTTCCTGTATCCGCACCGGTGCTCTGAAATAAACGGGAACAATGTTGAAATCCATTATTGCCCGCACGACGGAATAATAAGAGAAGGCATACGTTTTACAGACAACGGGTTCTGGGATACATACAGAACGGTTTATCCGTTTTTCTCTCTGGTTGCAAAAGAAGAACTGAAACTGATGCTCAGGTCTTTCATAAACGAATACAAGGACAGCGGCTGGCTGCCGAGATGGCTCTCAATAGGAGAACGCGGATGTATGCCCAGCACACTTATAGACGCAGTTATCTGTGACGGAGCTGTAAAAGGATTTATTGATAAAGAAGACCTTGAAACCGCACTTGAAGGTATGATAAAGCACTCAGTTACAGATGCGCCTTATGACTACTTCGGAAGAAACGGAGCAGAATCGTATTGCAGATTGGGCTATGTGCCTTACGATGAACAAAACGAGAGCGTCAACCTTACTCTTGACGCGGCATACGGAGACTGGTGCATATCGGTGATTGCGGGCATGCTCGGAAAAGAGGATATAAAAAAAGAATATCTGAAACGTTCACTCAACTATAAAAATATATTCGACAAAGAAACAGGTTTTATGAGAGCAAGGGACTCAAAAGGGAACTTCCGTCCCGGTTTCTCACCAACCGGCTGGGGCAGAGATTACACCGAAGGCAGCGCCTGGCAAAATTCCTTTGCTGTTCCCCACGATATTGAAGGCCTTGCTGAGCTTTACGGCGGAAAAGAAAAACTTGCCGAGAAAATAGACGAGCTTTTCCGGACAAAGCCCGATTACGAAATTGTCGGTTACAACTGTGAAATTCACGAAATAACAGAGATGGCGGCTGTTGACTTCGGCCAGTGCGCAATTTCAAATCAACCGAGTTTCCATATCCCGTATATATATTCCGCTCTCGGTTATACAGATAAAACCGCAAAAAGAGTAAAAGAGCTGTGCGAATTTGCTTTCAGCAATGAAGATGACGGCTTTCCCGGAGATGAAGATAACGGCACTATGGCAATCTGGTATATATTCGGTTTGCTCGGATTCTATCCGTTTTGCCCGGGAAAAGCGGAATTCGTTAAAGGCATAAAGCAGGTTGACGAGGCTGTGATTTGCGGAAAAACAATTGATGCAGATAAATTCAGCGGAAACACAATCCCTTACGGTGAACTGATATGAAAAAGAAAGTTATCGACTCAAAAAAATATCCGCCGAAATGCGGATACTGTTTAAACGGAAGAATATCCCCCGACGGAGAGAATGTATTATGCCGCAAAAAAGGTATAGTCAATAAAGACAGCAGTTGCAGTTCATATAAATATGACGTACTTAAAAGAAAACCGCCTGAGGCAAAACTTATTGATGACATTGACCCGGGAGAGTTTAAACTTTGAAATGAATATTGAAAAAGAATTTGTATGTGAAAATATGCCGACAGCCAACTGTCACGCCTCCACTGTTTTGCCTTTGCAAAACGGAAACGTTATTTGTGCCTGGTTTGGAGGCACAAAAGAAGGAAAAGACGATGTGGACATCTGGTATTCCGTCAGGGAAAACGGTGTATTCGGAGAGCCCGTAAGAATTACGGCGGACTCCTCTCTGCCTCACTGGAATCCGGTATTGTTTGAACACATTGACGGCAAAATTTCGTTGTTTTTTAAAGTCGGCAAAAAAATAGCGGAATGGAAAACCTACAGATGCATTTCATCGGATAACGGCAAATCATTTTCCTCTCCGTCGGAGCTTGTTCCGGGCGACAACAGCGGAGGCCGGGGCCCGGTCAAAAACAAATGCATAAGACTTTCAAACTCGAGGATACTTGCTCCCGCCTCGTTTGAGCACACCGGCTGGAACTGCTTTGTGGATATATCCGATGATGACGGCTACACCTGGAAAAAGAGTGATATCATCGCCACAAAGCACTGCTTACCGCTGTTTAACAGGGCAAACGGACATTGCAAAAACAGAATTCCGATGATTCAGCCTACTTTATGGGAAAGCGAAAAGGGTCAGGTTTCGATGTTCACGAGAACATCGGCAGGAAAAATATACAGAAGCGACAGCCCGGATTACGGAGTAACCTGGTGCACCGCTTACGCCACCGATATGCCGAATAACAACAGCGGAATAGATGTTGAGAGAACTCCGGACGGAAGGCTGTTTCTGGTTTCAAATCCCGTAAGCAAAAACTGGGGCGAGCGTTCTCCGCTGACACTTGGAGTATCCGTTGATAACGGGAAATCATTTGAAACCGTTTGCGAATTGGAAAAAGAAAAGCCGGACAGTGAATTCTCATATCCGGCAATAGTATATTCAGATGGTAAACTGCACATAAGCTATACCTGGGAACGAAAGAAAATCGCCTATGTATCGGTTCAGTTATAAGGAAATCAAATCTTCAAAAGGAAGAACTCGCTGAGCATAACTCCGTTTTTATCTTCGCATATTTCAAGATTCAGTTCGCCATTCTTTATAATTCCCGTTTTGATTCTGTATTCGGCACAGGTAAATCCTTTTTTACAGAACCGGCTGTCAAATCCGGGATTTCCCTGCCCGAACTGTCCGCCGACGTAAACCGTTTCACCGTTTGCTTTAACGGTAAGAGCGGTTACCTCAGGGTCTTTTTTGTCAAAATATATTACTCTCAATAAATAATCGCAGGTATCACTAAGGTCCTTAATTGTTTTCTTAAAAGAATAGTTATCATAAACATTGAACAGGGCTGTAGGCAAATCACCCCTGTTGACATCCGGTCTGTCTCCCTGAAAGTTCAGATAAACCTCACCGCTCTGTCCCGGAGGAATTCCGTCATAAGCAACAGAGTAATGATATTCATTTTCGGAAACCTTGTTTCTGTCAAAATAAGAAAGAAACTGAGCGGCGTTCTCACAGGATGACTCCTTACTCAAAAGATAATTTCTGTCGGTTACGGGAAGATCGATTGTTTCAAGTACCGCTCCCCTTTCCCAATTGTCTGCGCAGTAATTATCAACATCGGTCTGAAGGCCTATAAGGTCAAACAATTTTGATGCAATGCTGTTTATACTTTGCCTTAATTTTTTGTATTCATCTGTAAAATCGGTTTTAAGGATTTCAACAGCATATCTGAAATCACCGCTTTCCAGAGAGATGCGGGCTGAAGAAATCAGATTCAGCTCAAATATACGTCTTTCACGGACCAGTTTATCACACATGGATCTGAAATAGAGCTGAAGAAAACGCCAGTTATTATTCAAAATAGGATAGTTTTCCGACAGCTCACAGAAACCGTTATAAGTTTTATCGATTCCGTCATTGAGCGCAGGGTCGCCGACCCAGTTGCTTTCAAGGGCAAAAATCAGATCTTTAATTCTTTGGACATCGGCACCGAAAAAGAAAAGCCTTGAATAATCAAGTACAGCGGCATCTGCGCTGTATTTTTCATCATAATCAAGAGATGACCAGACTGCTTTATTTACATCATCGGTTACGCCCTCAGAATAACTGACCGAGCCGATGACAAAGTCTTTTGTCAGGCGATACAGTTTTTCATATTCGCGGGGCCTTGGATTTGTACATTCACGGCTCAGGCCGGTTGCTAAGGCAAAATGCCAGTCGTCCTTATCAAAATGAACAGGATACTCACATCTGACATTATGAGTTATATCCGGATAAAATCTTACTGGATATCTTTCGGGAAGTCTGCTGCAAAGTTCCTCAAGAGGAAAAGCATGATTCGGACCGTAAACTATTCCGTCAATTTCCGTGGGTTCCTTATTCATTTCTTCGGCAAACACTTCACCCCACCCTTTAACATGGGGAGATTGGGCTGACGGGAACATAAGGGCATCGGGATGGTATTTCTTCATCTCCCGGGAAATTGCAATGCAGCGTCTGACAAACTCATCGGCAGGCAAATTACCCGGGTCTCCGCCGGGTATCATACACTGATCAAGACGTTTCAGCTTTGAAAAAAGCTGTCCTCTCGTTTTTACCGCTTCGTCAGGAGTTTCGCCGTCGTAATTTGGATACCACAGAGAGACATCGAGATCGAAGCCGTCCGCCATATCAACAGCTTTGATGAGGAATTCCTCTTCATCATATTTCATAAGTCTGTTCCTTTTTGAACGCCCGTTCTGATATGGTATATGCTCGACAGTATTGACGCCGAAATACATAAGATCCAGATAATATCTTCTGTATTGTCCGTAATCCCAGGCGTCATAAGAATTAGGAGTAGTCCTGTAGCCGAGCTGATGACCTCTGATTCGCTTTGAGGGAATATAATGTCCTGAGCAAATGCAGTCAACAGAAATCGTACTGCCTGTTTTCACAATACTTCTCAGAAATTTACCGACAGAGAAAATAAAGCCCCTCATTCCGCTTGCAGTGAACAGTATTTTTCTGTCTTGTAAAGCTAATTCAAATTCATCCCTGCCGAAATTACTGTTTGTTATAAAAATAATATTTGCCTGTGAATTATCCGCCGTAATCTCCGCTACCTGATTTAATCTGCTGTTCAGCTCATTACAAATAAGCTCCGCTGCAAAGGCAGACAGCGGAGCACCGGAATAAATATAAAATTTATCGAATGATTTCATAAGCGGTATTAACCTCAGTATTATTTATGGTAAAGCTTCTTGGTCTGATAAACAGGTTCACAGGTAATGTTTATACCGAGCTTTCTGAAAACATCAAGGTCAACTTGGGAAAGAATTACCGTTGAATGAGCCTCGGACCCGCTCAATTTGCCAACCGCTTCAAGCGCTTTCTTTGCCACGGGATTCATATTAGCGCTCATAGAAAGAGCGATGAGAGTTTCATCCAGATGAAGTCTTGGATTGTGATTCTTCAGAATTTTGGTTTTGACTTCCTGAATCGGTTCAATGATAGACGGAGTAATCATAAGCAAATCATCGGGAAGATTTGCAAGATGTTTGACGGAATTGAGCAAAGCGGCAGACGATGCACCGAGAAGCTCAGAGGTTTTACCGGTAACAATCTGACCGTCCGGCAATTCGATAGCTACTGCCGGCTGGCCTCCCGTTTCTTCGCTTTTCTTTGCGGCTACTCCTATAACAGCCCTGTCGTCAACAGAGATTCCGGCCTGATTCATAAGGCTGACTATCTTATCGACAGCGCTTTTCTTTCCTCTGCCCTGTTTAGTGTCACACATAGCTGCAAAATATCTGCGGATGATTTCGGCTTTGGAAGCCTCTCTTGTCACCTCATCGTCGCTGATGCAGTACCCTGCCATATTGACGCCCATATCAGTGGGAGATTTGTAGGGAGAAACGCCTTCAATCTTTTCAAAAATCGCATTTAATACAGGGAATACTTCAACATCCCTGTTATAATTGACCGTGGTTTTGCCGTAAGCCTCAAGGTGATAGGGGTCAATCATATTAACATCGTTAAGGTCTGCTGTTGCTGCCTCATAGGCAAGATTAACGGGATGCTTCAAAGGCAGATTCCAGATTGGAAAAGTTTCAAATTTGGCGTAGCCTGCTTTTACGCCTCTTTTATTGTCGTGATATAGTTGAGAGAGACAGGTTGCCATTTTTCCGCTTCCCGGTCCGGGAGCAGAGACAACAACAAGCGGTCTTTCGGTTTCGATATATTCATTTTTGCCAAAGCCTTCATCACTGACGATATGTGTAACATCATATGGATAACCCTGAATGGGATAATGGATAAACACCTTTATTCCGAGCGCCTCAAGTTTTTCCTTAAAAGCTCTTGCGACATTCTGGCCGGCATACTGGGCAAGGACAACGCTTCCGACATAAAGACCGGCTCCCCTGTATGCATCGATAAGACGGAGAACGTCGCTGTCATATGTGATGCCCAGGTCACTTCTGATTTTATTATTCTCAATGTCGCTCGAATTTATAACGATAACGACTTCAACATCATCTGCAAGTTTTTTCAGCATCTGAAGCTTACTGTCAGGAGCAAAGCCCGGCAATACTCTTGATGCATGAAAATCATCAAAAATTTTACCGCCGAATTCAAGATAAAGCTTGCCGCCGAATTCGCCGATTCTCTTTGATATCATTTCAGACTGCATTGTAAGATATTTGTCGTTGTCAAAACCGATTTTTTTCATTTCAGCCACCTCAAATATATATCGGATTGATTATATAATAATTCAAATCTCAATTCAAGATTTTTTGAATAATTTTTACCTCATTTTATAAAGTCAATTTCCCAATCGGATAATTACATTTTAAGGAGCTGTCAAGTATGCAACTCAGAAAACCGGACAGAATCAAAATAATACCGGAAAGTTCAGAAAAATCCACCGATGTACTTTTTGATATCAATAATGCAGGCCTTGATATTGAAGTCGCTTCTTCGGCAGAACTATCTTTCGTTGTATTGCGCTGGAATTTCGCTCACGGAGAGGCGCCGTCGGGTGATTTTAGAATTATGGGTGATGCCTGGGAAAGAAGCTACGGAGACCTGACATTCAAAGGCATCGAACCCGACAGAATTATGCCCTGGTATTTTGCCGTAACAAACGGAACAGACAAAAACAGAGAAACAGAAGGGCGGCTTACCTCCTGCTTCGGTGTAAAAGTAAGACCTGCGGCATTCTGCTCGTGGCAGATTGACAACAAAGGCATTACTCTTAATCTCAACGTCAAAAACGGTGGGCAGCCGGTTCTTCTGAACGGCAGAAAAATAAAGGCTGCCACTGTTTTATTCCGCGATTACCACAATATTTCCACCTTTGACGCTCTGAAAGAATTCTGCTCGCTGATGTCTCCGTTTTGCCTTAAAACGGAAGAGACGGTTTACGGCTCAAACAACTGGTATTACGCTTACGGCAACAGCTCGGAAAGAGAGATCCTTGATGATACAAGGTTGATAGCCGGACTTTGCAGCGGCTGCAGCTGCAAACCGTATATGGTCATAGATGACGGATGGCAGAAACACGGAACAAATCCTCCCTGGTGTCCGAATGAAAAATTCGGGGATATGGGCGAACTCGCGCAGAAAATGAAAAACGAAGGTGTAAAGCCCGGAATATGGGTTCGCTTTCTTTCCGATGAATACAAGGAGCTTCCTCTTCCGCACGAAGCAAGAAGAGGTCGTGATAAGAAATACCTTGATCCCACTCATCCGGACGTAAAAAAACACATATCCGAAACGGTAAAAAAGCTTACAAACTGGGGTTATTTGCTGATAAAACACGATTTTTCCTGTTACGACCTTACCGGCATATGGGGCAAATCAATGAAGGTTGATATTTCGGATTATAATGAAGGATTTTACGACCGCACGAAAACAACCGCGGAAATTGTGATTGATTTCTATAATCAGATATTAACTGAAGCGGGAGATTGTCTGATTCTCGCCTGCAACTGTTTCAGTCACCTTACCGCCGGCCTTGCCCATATATTCAGAACAGGTGACGATACGAGCGGCAAAGAATGGTCACGCACAAGAAAAATGGGAGTAAATACACTGGCATTCAGGCTCTGTCAGCATAACTCTTTCTATCAGGTTGACGCAGACTGCGTGGGTATCACGGGTAAAATTGACTGGAATCTAAACAAGCAGTGGCTCGATTTGCTCGCAAAAAGCGGGACTCCTCTGTTTGTTTCCTGTTATCCTCCCTGCGCCGAAGGAGAAGTTTATTCCGACCTTAAAACCGCATTCGGTATCGCATCAGAAAAAAGAGAGGTGCCCGCTCCTCTTGACTGGACTGAAAACAGCTATCCGTCTGAATATTTAATTGACGACAAAAAAGCAAATTATAACTGGTATAACGAATACGGAACGGATGATATTTATGAATAACAGCGAGACCCTCAGGGAAAAATTCAAATTGGTTTTCGGGTATCAGCCCTCTTATTACTATTTTGTTCCTTACAGAATATGTACACTCGGGGCACATATTGACCACCAGAAAGGAATAATAAACGGCTTTACACCCGATATCGGTATAAATATGGTTTTTTCGCCAAACGCAGGAAAAAAGGTAAATATTTACAGCGAAGACTACGCCGAAAAAGCAAGTTTTGATATCAGTAATTATAAAATTGAAAAGGGGCGCTGGATTTCATATTCACAGGCTGCTTTGAGTTCATTAAAAGATTACGGCTATGAAATAACCCGGGGATTTGATGCAATTATCAGCGGCTCCTTCCCGGTGGGCGGACTTTCATCATCCGCGGCGGTGACAATACAGTATATAAATGCTTTTTGTACTGCCGCTAATTATCACATTTCAAACGACAAACTGATTACGGTTGCGCACGGAGCGGAAAGAAATCATATCGGGCTTAACTGCGGAGTTCTGGATCAGGCGTGCATAATTCTGAGCAAAAAGGACAGTCTGCTTTACTATGATACATTGACCGGTGAAATCGAAAGCATTCCGTTCCCGTCACAATCAAAGAAATTCCGAATCGGTATATTTTTCAGCGGAGTTGAACACTCACTCATAAGCAGTGATTATAACAAAAGAACCGCTGAACTCCGCGAAGGCTTTGATATACTCAGAAGGCACACCTGCATTAAAGATGATTCCGAGCCTGTGCTGAGAAGAATTCCCGCGGACGTATTCGAGAAATACGGCGGTGAGCTCCCGGACAATGTTTACAGACGATGTCTGCATTATTATACTGAAATGCAGCGGGTTAAAGAAGGGACAAAGCTTTTCCGTGAAGGAAAAACGGAAGAATACGGCAGACTGATAACGGAAAGCGGACAAAGCTCGGTTGAGAACTATGAGGCAGGTTCCCCCGAACTGACAGCGCTTTGGGAAATACTTAAATCAACCCGTGGGGTTCTCGGAGCCAGATTCTGCGGAGCCGGTTTCAAAGGCAACTGTTTTGCTTTGACAGACCCGGATTTTGAAATCGAAATTGAAGAGAAAGTCAAAGAGGCATACCTCAGAGCTTTTCCGGCTTTTAAAGACAAATATAAATCGGTCTTTATCGGCACAACTGACGGAACAGGAGCAAACAATTCGTTATAAATCAAACAATCACGGTAGCATTATCACTTGAAATGAAAGTCTAAATATGGTATTGTATTTTCGAGGTGTTTTTAATGGATGACAAAACCGTAAACAGAGATATCAACGTTGCCGAACATCCCAATAAAATCGGCATAAAGGAAGGGCTCGGATATATGCTGGGCGATGCAGGAAACCTGTTTGTACTCACATATGTTTCCTCCTTTCTTAAAGTATTTTACACCGATATACTCCAAATAAAGACCAAGAGCGTTGCCAATCTATTCCTTGTTACAAGGCTCTGGGACGCTGTCAACGACCCTATGTGGGGAGCGATAGTTGCAAAACGCAAGCCCTCCAAGGCCGGCAAATTCAGGCCTTATATCAAATGGGTGGCAGTTCCTCTCGCCCTTTCACAGTTACTCTGCTTCTTTGATATCGGTAAATTCACATCAAACTCCGCTGTGCTGCTGGCGTTTGCCTATGTCACATATATCGCATTCGGCATGCTGTACACCGGAATGAACGTACCGTTCGGCTCACTTGCAAGCGTTATAACCGACGACCCCGACGGCAGAACCCTTCTTTCAACATTCAGGACGATTGGCGGAGGCATCGGCGGGGCAGCTCCGCTTCTGCTCGCTCCCTTCCTTATATATAAAAAGGTTACTGACGGAAAGGGCGGCACCTTCAATGTTGCCGACTCAAACGGAATGTTTTATTTTGCCATAGCCATGGCCGTGTTATCCGTAATCTTCTACATTTCCTGCTACAACACCACAAGAGAACGTGTTAAATCTGAGGCAGAACCGAAATTTGACCTTAAGAAAACCTATCTCGGTATGATTAAGAGCAAACCGTTTGTTGTTCTTGCGCTGACAGGAATACTGATAAGCGGTCAGCTTCAGTTTGCTTCGCTCAATCAGTATCTCTACAAAAACTATTTCTGCAATACAAACTTATCGGTTCTCGGCACCATAGCCCAGTATGCACCTATGGCGCTGATGATCCCGTTTGTGCCCAAACTTGTCAAGAAATTCGGAAAGAAAGAACTCTCCGGATTCGGTGCGTTTTTTTCAGCTATTGCAGCAATCGCCGCTTATGTTATTAAACCAAATCCCGACCAGTCAATGATATTTATTATTATCCTTTTCATAATCGGTTTCGGTTATTCGTTTGTTTCCATTACAAACTGGGCAGTTGTAGCCGATGTTATTGACTATCAGGAATACAAAACCAACATAAAGAGCGAAAGCGCAATATACGCCATTTACACCTTCTGCAGAAAACTCGGCCAGACCGCTGCAGATTACGGCGGACTGATGTTGCTGGGCAAAATCGGCTACGACGCTTCTATGGCAAACGCCGGTTTTGTGCCCGGAGTCAGCGAAGGTATTCTGAAAATCTGCACTCTTATTCCGGCTGTAACATACACCCTTATATTTATACTCTATCAGTTTGCCTATCCTCTTACCAAAGAAAAGCTGGAACCTGTATATGCCTATGTCAGAAAGGTTAACAGCGAAGGCGGAGAAGATAAAACGGAAGAATAACTTTTAAAAACCGGAAGTTGCTGTCAACATAAAAAAAATCAGCCGTAATGAACACTGTTTCATTACGGCTTTTTTCATATTTAACGGATACTATTTTTTATTCTTATTTCTGAGTTTTTCAAACACACTCTCAGGGATATCGGCATTGCCTTTTGAACAGCTTGGAAGAAGCTGACAACCGGCAACCGCAGGATCGGTACATCTTGTGTCATTTCTCCACTTCTCTCTATCTGTTTTATTCCTGAGATCAGGTATTGCCTGCGGGATATTTCCTTCAAGAACCGAAAAATAGGCAAAAATACCGGGCAGGAACATATCAAGGGCTTCATAGACATCAATTACATCGGCCTGCTTATTGCCTTTGACGCATTCGCAGGCGTTATACATCAGGTAATAGTCTCCGCCGCCATGATCGGAGGTGCCTGCCAAAGGAGTCAGGCCGTCATCCGTCTTATCGTCTTTGAAATCCCCTTTGTTACTTCCCTCTTCTTCGTCACAGTTCATAAGCAGAGTAAGGACACCCTCCTTATCGGATACATTTCTTACTGATTCAAGCACCCCGTTTTCACCCATACAGCTGTACCAAAGAGAATCCTTTGAGGGACCTACGCCTTGTATGCATTTGAGAATCGCACCGTTTTCAAGGGTGATAATTTCTTCACCGAATGGAGCGCCGAGTGCCCCCATACGGAACATTTTTTTATTATATGGCGCTTCAAATCCCGTCACACTGACCGGCCTTAAACCTGAAATGTGAATAAGAGGACCGGTTGCGTGAGTGCAATAATAAAACGCGCTCATCGTGTTGCGCCAATGCTTCGGATCGCAATGGCTGTGCTGATCCCAATCATTTTCCAGATTATGAAGGTATTCGCCTTCACCGTATTGGAATTCTCCCATTCTGCCTTTACGGAAAAGTTTTCTCATTTTCTTCGGAGCGGGCATATAGCAACAGTTTTCACCGTAGATGTATTTTTTTCCGCTTCTCTCTACCGCTTCAACAAGATCGACGGCTTCCTTCATAGTCTGGACGGGAAGAAGCTCACTCAGAACATTGATACCCGCATTAAGTGCTTTAATCGCAAAGGGAGCGTGTTCATTGGCATAATTGGCAAGAACGACAAGGTCCATATCATGTTTGAGAAATTCATCGTAATCCTCGTAATATGTAATTGTGTCTTTATATTTTTCCTTTATATTCTCCAGACAGGAAAAATCGCGGTCGCAAACAGCCACAAGAACGGCGTTATCGCTCTTTTCACAGTAATCCATCAATGTCTTTCCGCGGCCTGCTCCGAGGACACCGATTTTCACTCTGGGGTCGGTTTTATCCTTGTAGATTGTTTTGTAATAGGTTGCATCCTCATAAAGCATCCTGATACTGTCAACATTATATTCGCGCAAAATGGCTTCCCATCTACCCTGCATACCGTAATCGTACTCAACAGGCAGGAAACCTGCCGACATATAGCTTTTGACGGCGGCTTTGCGAAATTCATCGGTTGTCAGCGAAATATACTCGGTATTTCTTTCCGTAAGCGATTTGACAGTAATATAAGAAAGATATTTGGCAAGGCCCTTTCCCCTGAAATCTTCTCTTATACCGACCATATGCATATCTCCCATTTTGGGATTATCAGTTACGAAAGCACAAACAGTTCCTACGTGCTCCCCCTTATAGTCTATAAACCAGATATCTCTTTCGGGATCAATCTCCGGTATTCTGAGAATTGAACCTCTGAACGCGTCTTCGGGAGTATCATCCCCTATCAGTCTGCCGTTTCTCAGACAATCAGCCCATGCCCTGACATCCGCTTCGCAGTTTTTAAAATTCGAAAATGAAAAATCCGCCGGCAAAGTCAGTTCTTCATAGGGTTCAGCTGTGAGTTTATACATTTTAAGCTGTTCCATATAAGTCTCTCCTATTAACAGATGCATGAATTATCAGACAACAAACTCACGCAACAGGGATTCATCAGAAATCATATTTTTATCTATGCTCTCAAAAAGCCGTATTTTTTTGATAAAATCGTTTTTCTCATCGGTATGAGCACCGTCACCCGCAGAGGCAAAAAGCTCCGATACAATCGGTGAAATGATGCCGACTTCACAAGGATGAAATGAATCCAGTTTGAAATCGGCGTGGTTTCTGAACGGAAAAATGAATTTGTTTTCTCCGTTGCACACCTTCTGCCAGTTATCAAGGGTTTCATCAACGGATGTACTGCGAAAATAATAATCCCTGACCATTCTGCGCATAAGTCTCAAATCGCGCCTGGTGAAAACGAGATCGTTATCCCTTGTGTAAACTCTTGATGAGACACTGACATATATTTTTGCGATTTTATCTTTCGAAAGACCTGCAGTTATGCGGGGATTTAAACCGTGAATACCTTCAACTACGATAAGGCTGTCATCATCAAGTCTAATGCTGTTCTTTCGCTCGCTCCTCGAATGAGTGTTGAAATCAAATATGGGCAAATCACTTCCTCCGTTCTTCATAAGATCGTTGAAACATTTGCCTATGAGTTTTATATCAAGCGCATCCGGACTTTCATAGTCGATACTGCCGTCTTTGTTGCGGGGATACTGTTCTCTGTCTGCGATATAAAAGTCGTCAAGTGAAACGAGGTAAGCAGCACAGCCTTTTTTCTCAAGACCGTTAACAATCATTTTGGCAGTCGTTGTCTTGCCGGATGATGAAGGACCTGCAAGAAGGATAATCTTCTTGCTTTTATCGAGAATCAGATTTACACAGGTTGAAATACTTGCCCGGTAATTATCATCACACTGGGAGACAAAAATATCGGGAGCGGTTTTTGCCGCAGCATTGATTATTTCCCTGTAATACTTAGCCATATAATCGCTCCTGTTTAAAACCGACCGGTTTTTCTGAGCCGGCCGGTAAGCAGTGAATTATTGTTTATACAAGATTATATTTGCCGAGGAACTTCTTGACCGTGTTCCAGTAAAGGTCGTTATCATAAAAGGCAGCGGCCGCGTGAATGGCGTCGGGAACGGTAAGCATTTCTTTATCCGGAGCGCCGCACGCCTCATAAAGAGGCTGCATCATCTCATAGGGAACAAAGGTGTCGCCCGAACCGTGAATAAACAGAGTCGGGGTGACGGAATTAACAACAGCCTTGATAGGGGCAGCTTCCTTAAAATCAAAGTTCCCTCTGAGTTTTGAAACAGTATTTGCAGCCGTAAGAAGCGGGAGGGCAACTGCGCTCAGATGAAGCATCGGACCGACCTGACTGTAATACTCTTCCCAGCAGGAAGTATATCCGCAATCGGCAACCGCAGCAATGACATTTGAAGGCAAGTCCTCTCCGGTAGCCATCATAGTTGTAGCGGCGCCCATAGAAACGCCGTGAATTACTATTCTTGCGTCCTTATTGATTTCAAAGCAGTAATCAATCCAGTCCAGCACAACATATCTGTCATAATAACCCATTGAGCAGTAATGCCTGTTATCCGGTCCGTGACCTACCATATAAGGAGCGATAACATTGAAGCCCATACTGAGATACTTGATTATCCAGTGCGCCATATTCTTAGGCGTATCGGAGTAACCGTGAACGCAAATGACAAATCTATCGGTTTTTTCATCCGCAAAAAACACTTTTGCAAAGGTATTTCTGTGAAGTCTGTTTGAGAAAAAAACGGTATCGGCACAGGTCTGGGCATCATACCAGGCATCCGCTTCCTTCTTAAGCTCAAAGCTGTCCCAGATTTCGCCTTCTTCCTTGTCATCAAAGAGGCCGGTTTTACGAATCAGTTCATTGAGGCGAATATTGAGAACATTTTCGTATACCAATTCTCCGATACCGAGATATGCCAGACCGGCACCAATAGCGAATTTTTTAACTTTTTTTGCAGTTTTACCCATATTCAAATCCCCCGGAAATAATTTGAGATTTATGCTTCAACCTTATGGAATACCTTTTTACCTTTTTTGACAATTATCGCCTTTTCCGCGAGAGAATCCCGGGAATAGGCAGTGTAAGTGTCGGTTACTTTGACATCATCAACGGAAACCGCATTTTGTTCGCAGAGTTTTCTTGCTTCGCTTCTGGACTTGGCTATTCCGGTTTTGACAAGAATACCGAGAATGTCAATTTTTCCGTCGGTAAAATCAGCTTCTTCAAGCTTAGTTGAAGGCATATTTTCTGCGTCACCGCCGCCGCTGAACAGAGACCTTGCGGTTGCGCTCGCCTTCTCTGCTTCTTCTTCTCCGTGAACAAGTTTAGTCAGCTCATAAGCGAGAATTTCCTTTGCCTTGTTGAGCTCGCTGCCTTCCCACTTATCCATCTCATCAATCTGATCGAGCGGCAGGAACGTGAGCATTCTGATACATTTGAGCACATCGGCATCGTCAACATTGCGCCAGTACTGATAGAAATCATAGGGCGATGTCTTTTCCGGGTCAAGCCATACGGCACCGGAAACGGTTTTGCCCATCTTTTTGCCTTCTGAATTCAGCAAAAGAGTAATGGTCATTGACTGAGCCTTTGCGTCTGCTTCCTCAAGGCCGAGCTTTTTCCTGATTAGTTCTCTGCCGGCGAGCATATTGCTCCACTGGTCATCGCCGCCGAACTGGAGATTGCAGCCGTATTTGTTGTAAAGAACGTAGAAGTCATACGCCTGCATTATCATATAGTTGAACTCAAGGAAGGAAAGTCCTTTTTCCATCCTCTGCTTGTAACACTCGGCTCTGAGCATATTATTGACAGAAAAATACGGACCGACATCCCGCAGAACGTCGATATAATTCAAATCAAGAAGCCAGTCTGCGTTATTGACAAGAAGGGCTTTCCCGTCAGAAAAATCAATAAATCTGCTCATCTGCTTTTTGAAACACTCGATATTGTGATTTATTGTTTCCTTCGTCATCATTTTACGCATATCCGTCTTGCCGGACGGATCGCCTATCATACCGGTGCCGCCGCCGAGAAGAGCAATGGGCTTATTGCCCGCCATCTGAAGTCTTTTCATAAGGCAGAGAGCCATAAAATGACCTACATGGAGACTGTCTGCGGTAGGATCAAATCCAATATAAAAAGTGGCGTTTCCGCTGTTTATCAAATCTCTGACTTTCTTTTCATCGGTAACCTGCGCAATAAGTCCTCTCGCCACAAGTTCATCGTAAATCTGCAAGTTTATCATTCCTTTCGGTATAACTGATTATATTTTATTATATAGTAAATTGTTTGTCAAGGAAATAATAAACAGGTTTCGGCCAAGCCGTTTTGTAAAACCCTTTCAGTGTTTTTTACACAATATCAGCTTTCGATTTGTTAGGTTTATATGTTTACATTTTTAAAAATAATGCTATAATTTATGATGTAAAACATAACAGGAGGCGAGGCTTTATGTCTGCACTGACATCGCTACTCATCAAGATTTTTCTCTTTATTTTTTCAATTTACTGCTCTGTTAACGGCACACCGGCAATGCCCTCAACGGCTGACCCTATCAAACCCGCCGACAACAGCTCGAAACTTACATTTGCTGCTCTCGCAGACCCGCAGGTCAGCAATTATATGATGGACAGATATGTCTATTTTGAGCAGGCTTCCGCCGACCTGAAGGCTTCACAGGGACTTGACGCCGTATTGCTTGCGGGCGATATTGCCGAAAACGGCCTTGATATGGAGTATCAGCTTGTGCTTGAACATATTGGCGGCATGGACGTAAGATACATTGCCTGCGTCGGAAACCACGATATAAGACTGAGAAACTACAACAGCACGTGCAAAAGATTCAACGGCTTTGTAAATGCACTCAACAACGACACTGACGCAGACTGTCTCCATCACTCTGAATTAATCAACGGCATCAAATTTATAATCCTCGGCTCGGACAGGACCGAATTTGAAGAGTCCTATCTCGGAGAGGAACAGCTTAAATGGCTTGATGATGAACTTGCCGCTCAGAACGGCTCCCTTACTTTTGTCGTTGTTCATCAGCCGCTCAAACTTACACACGGTCTTCCGCAGGTGTGGAACAGCCCCATTGATTCAGCCGGTTCCATAGGGAACCAGAGCGATGACCTCAAAGCCATACTCAATAAATATGACAATATTATCCTGCTGACCGGTCATGAGCACACAGGCTTCGGACCATACACATATGAAAAGATAGGCAACTTCGACTCAGTCAATTTACCCTCAATGTGCTGCACAAACGCAGACGGCGATTACAATGAATACGGTCAGGGTTACATAGTTGAGGTTTATGAGGACTCTGTTCTCTTCAGAGCAAGGGATATGATTAAAGGAGAATGGTTGCCTCAATATGATATCCGAATTTCCTACGGCACTGATAAATAAGTTTGTAAAGGAGAATCAAAGTGATTAAGAACTGCAAAAAAGCATTATCTCTGGTATTGGCGCTGACTGTTATGATTTGCTGCTTCTCACCTGCTCTGGCTCAGGAGGCAACTCCGACAGACGCCGGCGAGTATGTAACGAGCGATACACAGCCGTTCAGAATTTCGCTGACGGTAAACGGCGACACGGCAAGTGAAAGAGGATTCACCTGGTTCACCAAAGCGGATACAGACTCTCTCGTTGTTATAAACGAAGCCCCCGACGCCGTTATTGAATATAACGATGTATTTGAATGGGAAGGCAACTACTGCCACAAAGCAAAGGTTAAAGGCCTTGAAGGCGGCAAAGAATACACTTATACGGTAGGCAGCGCACAGGTCAGGAGCAATGAGGGAAAGTTCAGAACCGATGACGGAGACTCCGAACTTAACTTTATTGTTGTTGCTGATGTTCAGGCAAGCTCGGACGAAAACTTCAGGAGAGGCGCAGAAACCGTTGAGGCTTCTTTCTCCGTAATGCCGGACGCGGAATTTATTGCCAATCTCGGCGACTTCACCAATGACTCCACCAACGAAGAATGGGACTACTATGCCAAAAACTTTGATCCGATAAGTTTAAAAACATCGCTTGTTCCCATCGCCGGAAACCATGACGGTCTCGGTGTATGGCACTGGTTTGAGAATATGTTTAACCTTGACGATTCGGAGAGCGTTCAGAATCTGAACGGCGTTAATTATTCTTTTGACTATGGCAATGCTCACTTTGCCGTAATCAACACCAACGACGTTCTTTCTGTCAGTCTTGCGCAGCTTAAATGGCTCAGGAACGATATGAATTCAACCGACAAGGACTGGAAAATAGTATTTGCGCATAAATCACCCTACACTCTTGGTAAAGACGGCAAATGGCCTGACGCCCTTTATCTGCAAAAATCACTCACAAAAGTCTGCGATGAATGCGGCGTTGATCTTGTTATGAGCGGTCACGACCATCAGTATCTGAGAACAAAACCTCTTAAAGCAAACAAACTTAATGACAACGGTACCACCTATATCCTTTCGGGCACCGCGGGCACAAAAAGATATCAAATCCGTTCATTCCTTGAAAATTCTTTCACGGATGTTGATAAGATTGCCGCAATGACTGTTCAGCGTGACGGGTATGCAAATTATTTCAACGGCACGGACTTCGAAAGCACAAAGGATACAAACGTAGGCGGATGCTTCAACTGCCTCAGCATAAAAGACGGCACTCTGACTCTCAACTCGTATATTCTGTCGGATGAACTTAAAGATGAAAACGGCGGGAGAATCATAACAAATATTGATACCTACACCGTAACAAAAGAGACAGGCAAAAACATCGCAACATTCAGCGGAGACAACACTACAAGCGCTGCAGAGTTTTATCTTGGTGTTGTGCCCAGCTTCTGCGCACTCGCCGTTTATACATTTACCGGCTGGCTTCCCAGATTTCTTTCAATCGTACCTGATATAATAAGAGTTTACATAGAAGAGGATACATTCTGATATGAAAAAAATTGCAGCCGTTCTCCTATCAATTTGTTTTGCAATAACAGCATTTGTTCCGTCTTACGCCGCCGTCAGTGAAGAGTGGAATGAATATTGGAATACGTACGAAGCTCAAAGCGGTATAGTGTGCTTCCCCGGCGCAGATGAAACTCAGAGAAATATTTCCTGGTATTCGGAAGCTGAAGGTACTCCGCTTGTTGAAGTGACAAATACCGCAACGGGTGATGTTGAAAAAGTTGAAGGATATTGCATAAAGACATACGACGGAGACTTTGCAAACAAGGTTACACTGACCGGCTTGCAGCCGGATACAACCTACTCTTACAAATGTATAAGCCGTGATTATGAATCGCAGAGCTATACTTTCTCTACCGAAGCAGAAGTTTTCTCGGCAATGTATGTTACCGACATTCACATTTCCCATGATGACGGAAATCCCGACAGTATAAGAGACCAGTCATACAACTTTACACAGGTACTCAAAAAAGCGGAAAGCAAATCGAATATTTCACTTATTCTTTCGGCGGGAGATCAGGCAAGCGAAGGAAGAGAAGATGAATACAAAGGTCTTACGGCATCAAGGGAAAGCAGAGAACTCAGTTTTGCGACAGCAGTCGGAAACCACGACAGAAAAGGTGTCGCCTACAAGTATTTCAAGAATGTCCCGAATGAACAGAAAGTCAACATAAATTCCTCTTATATTTCCGGTGACTACTGGTTTGTAAAAGGCGATGTTCTCTTTATGGTAATGGACAGCAACTCAGGAAGCGGACTTGACCATCATATATTTATGAAGAACGCGGTAAAAGCAAATAAAGATATCAGATGGCGGGTTGTTATGATGCATCACGACCTTTACAGCGGCAGGATTCCTCACAGGGAATCGGAAACCAAACTTATGAGAATCATCTGGGCTCCCCTTTTTGATGAATTCGGTATTGACCTTGTTTTAACCGGTCACAGCCACTACTATTCGGTCTCCGATGTAATGTATAACAACAGGATTGTTTCTGAAACATCGAAAGACTGCGTCATAAACAACGCCGAAGGAACTGTCTGTATGGTATCCGGCTCAATTAACAGACCGAGGAACGATGACGAAAGCACACTCGGTCTAAACGATACGGCAGGATATATATATGACGAACAGGGTGATAAAATTCTTTACAATATCATTGACTTCGGAAAAGAAACAATCAAGGTCAGCTCCTACTCAACCGATTCCGATGATCCTTTTAATACCCTGACACTCTGCAAAACAGATAAAAACGGAGGCCATCCTTCAAAAATTGCTCCTCCGCAGAATATATTTATCTATACTATCGGAACAATATACCAGTTTTTCAATAACATAAGCGTTTATTCACGGCTGAAAGATGACGGAATCGACATCGGCTTTTTCCAAGCACTTTTTTCCAGATAGCATATCGTGAAAAATTTCAGCACCCGCAACAGAAAAATGCTGCGGGTGCTGATTTTATAAATCACTTTCAGCTGATGGAACCGAAAGCATTGTCAAGGGCCGAAATCAAATCATCTGCATTCTCAATACCTATTGAAAGTCTGATGGTATTCGGCTTGATGCCCTGGTCAAGAAGCTCTGCTTCGCTGAGCTGTGAATGAGTTGTGCTTGCCGGATGGATGACAAGAGATTTTACATCGGCAACGTTTGCAAGAAGCGAAAAGATATCCAGATTATCAATAAACCTCTTTGCCGTTTCGGCGTTTCCTTTTATGTCAAATGTAAAGATTGAACCGCCGCCGTTTGGGAAATACTTGTTGTATAACTCATTTCCGGGTTCACCCGCAAGAGAAGGATGATGCACCGCTTCAACCAGAGGATGACCGGCAAGGTATTTAACTATTCTGAGCGCGTTCTCTACATGGCGCTGAACTCTGAGCGAAAGAGTTTCAAGACCTTGCAGAAACAGAAAAGCGTGGAACGGTGAAAGGGTCGCTCCCGTGTCTCTCAGGAGAATGGCACGTATATATGTTGCAAATGCGGCCGGACCGACGGCATCGGAAAAAGATATACCGTGATAGCTTGGGTTGGCCTCGGATATCCAAGGATATTTTCCGGATGCCTTCCAGTCAAAGGTACCGCCGTCTATAATAACACCGCCAACTGCTGTACCGTGACCGCCGATAAACTTTGTCGCAGAGTGAACTACTATGTCCGCTCCGTATTCGATGGGCCTAACAAGATAAGGGGTAGCAAATGTTGAATCAACAACAAGAGGAATTCCGTGGCTGTGAGCAATGCCTGCAATCTTCTCAATATCAACAATGTTTGAATTCGGATTGCCGAGTGTTTCAATGAAAATAGCCTTTGTATTATCCTTAATTGCGTTTTCAAATGAACCTTCTTCATAGGGATCGACAAAGGTAGTAGTGATACCTGATGAAAGAGGAAGCGTGTGGGCAAGAAGATTAAAGGTTCCGCCGTAAATCGTTTTTGAGGATACGATATGCTCACCGCTTCTTGCAAGAGCACTTATGGTATAATTGATTGCCGCCGCTCCTGAAGCGGTTGCAAGAGCTGCGACACCGCCTTCAAGTGCCGCAATTCTCTTTTCAAATACATCCTCTGTCGGATTGGTAAGTCTGCCGTAAATGTTACCTGCATCCCTGAGACCGAAACGGTCGGCTGCGTGCTCGCTGTTGTGGAAGACATACGAAGCGGAAGCGTAAATAGGAACTGCTCTTGCGTCTGTTGCAGGGTCTGCCTGCTCCTGACCTATATGAACCTGCTTGGTTTCAAATCCCCAGTTATTTGAGTTTTTTATATCTGACATTTTAATCTCTCCTTTATTTTGTTTGGGCTTACGTTGTTAGTATTTTATTTGCAGCACATTCGGAAACAAGAGAATACATAGGCCGCAGGCTTTGTACAAATGTTTTTCTTCACGGCTTTTGCCTCCTTCGTTTTGATGACTGAATTATAAACCCGAATGACAATTCTGTCCAATACACAAATACAATGCCGGGTTATAGTCTGAAACTATAACCCGGTTTTTTCAATATTAAGGTATTCACATATTTTTTCAATATATTTAATCCCGAGAGTACTCAAAACCATATTCTTCTTTGTAATATAACCGATTTCCATTGTACTGTTTTCTTTGACGGAATCCGATTCAAACGGAACAGCAACATGGTCATCACCATTCAGCTCTTCACATATAATGCCGGAACACAGGGTATATCCGTTAAGGCCTACCATAAGATTCAGCATTGTTGCCCTGTCATTTGCTTTAACGGTTCTGATATATTCCTCTGTGCTTAAAATTTCCTCGGCATAATAAAAAGAAGCGGTGTCTCCCTGTTCAAACGAAAGACACGGATAGTCCCGGAGTTCGTCAAAAGTTATTGACTTCTTTCCTGCAAGCGGGTGGCCTTTCCAGATATAAACATAAGGCTCGCAGTCAATAAGGTGATGGAATTCAAGATCATTTGTTCTCAGAAGTTTACCTATCGCAGCTCTGTTGAAATCACTCAGATACAGTATTCCGATTTCGCTTCTGAGGTTAGCTACATCTCTTATAACATCCTTCGTTTGCGTTTCCCTAACAGCGAACTCATATCGGGAGGTATCAAACTCCTTTACAAGTTCTACGAAGGCTTTGACCGCGAAAGAATAATGCTGAGTGGAAACCGCAAACTTCTTTTTTCTCCCTGAGGCTTTTCCTGTATATTCAAGCAAATCTTTATACTGATTGCAAACCTGCCTGGCATAGGGAATAAAATCTGCGCCTTCGGGAGTAAGAGTCACTCCCCGTCCGCTCCTGTTGAATATTTTGAAACCTATCTCGTTTTCAAGTTCGCGAACAGCCGAAGTCAGAGAAGGCTGAGCAACATAGAGCAGCTCCGAAGCCTTGTTCATTGAGCCCGCTTCGGAAATTGTCACGATATAATTAAGTTGTTGAATTGTCATATTATCACTTCCCCGACAAAGCAAAATGCCTACCGTTGCGGTAGGCATATTATATATTTTCTGTAAGAGATTGTCAAGATACCGGTGCCGAACCAAATCAATCAAATGGATTTTCGGTTTTATAAGGCAAAGAAGCGGGATGATTATAATCAATGTTTTCAACACCGAGGAACCTGAACACCTCATATAGAATCCTGCCGTAATGACCGAAGGCAACTGCGCCGTGATGCGGGAAACGTTTCTCGATGAGAACGTGGCGGTAAAATCTGCCCATTTCCCTGATGGCGAAAACTCCTATGCCGCCGAACGAACCTGTTTTAACGGGAAGAACCTCACCCTGTGCGATGTAGCTTCTGACAACACCCTCACTGTCGCACTGCAAACGATAAAACGTGATGTCGGACGGAGCAATATCGCCCTCAAGGGTTCCTCTGGTAAAATCAGGTTCACTGCCCTGAGGCTCAAGCAATCTGTGCTGAATAAGCTGATATTTGATTGCTCTGTCCGAGCACATCTTACAGGCAGGAGTATTGCCGCAGTGGAAGCCCATAAATGTGTCGGTAAGTTTATAATCAAACTTTCCTTTGATGCTCTCCTCATACATTGAGGCGGGAACGGAATTGTTGATATCAAGAAGGGTAACCGCATCCTCCGAAATGCAGGCGCCGATATATTCACTGAGAGCGCCGTAAATATCAACTTCACAGCTGACGGGTATACCTATTGATGCAAGCCGTGAATTAACGTAGCAGGGCTCAAAGCCAAACTGTTCCGGGAAAGCAGGCCAGCATTTATCCGCAAACGCAACATATTTTCTTGATCCCTTATGCTGCTCAGCCCAGTCGAGAAGAGTGAGCTCAAACTGTGCCATACGAACGAGCATATCATCATAATATTTACCCTCGCCGAGTTCATTCTTCATTGCCTCGCATACAGAGGGAATTCTTTCATCATCTTTATGTGCTTTATAAGCCACAAGGAGATCAAGCTCGCTGTTCTCTTCAATCTCTGCACCGAGTTCATAGAGGCCTTTTATCGGAGCATTGCAGGCAAAGAAGTCCTGGGGCCTCGGACCGAATGTGATAATCTTAAGATTTTTAACGCCTATTACTGCTCTTGCAACGGGAACAAACTCAGCTATCATACGGGCAATATCCTTTGCCGTGCCGACGGGATAAGAAGGAATATAGCCTTTAATCTTCCTCATACCGAGGTTATATGAACAATTGAGCATACCGCAGTAAGCGTCACCTCTGCCGTTTATTAAATCACCGTCACCTTCGGCTGCGGCAACAAACATACACGGACCGTCAAAATTGCGGGCGATAAGAGTTTCGGGAGTTTCCGGACCGAAGTTTCCGAGAAAGACGACAAGTACATTACAGCCTGCATTCTTTACGTCGTCAACGGCTTTAATCATATCAGCTTCATTCTCAACCGTAACCTTGCTTTCATAGATATCACCGCTGTACGCTTCAACTATTGCCTCTCTTCGTTTTACTGAAAGTCCGATCGGAAAACAGTCACGGCTCACGGCAACAATTCCGAGTTTCACATCAGGTATATTTTTCATTTCAATTCCTCCTTATATTAACTGAGAAAAAAGTGATTTCATAGCGGGATATATTTTGCTGAATTCAGAGTATCTGAGATTATAACAGTCAACGAGTTTCGGGTCAGGCTCAATGACCTCGGAATAGCTTACAAGACACTCTGCGGCTTTCTTCACGTTTTCATATTCACCGCACGCCGTCATTGCAAGAACAGCGCCGCCGTAACCGGGTCCCTGTTCCGTAACCGGTGTTTCAAGTCTGACATTCAGGATATTGGCAACTATTTGTTTCCAGAGTTTGCTTTTTGACCCCCCGCCGCAAATTGTGCTTGACTTTATGTCATTACCGAGTGAGCGGGCAACTTCAAGGCTGTCTCTTATGGCGAAAGCCACGCCTTCGAGAACGGCAAGGAGCATCTCCTCACGAGTAGTTGCGGAGGTCATTCCTGTGAATGTTCCTCTGGCATTTGTGTCATTAATAGGGCTTCTTTCTCCCATCAGATAGGGCAAGAAAAAGGTGTGATTGCTGCCCAATAATCCGTCAGGAATCAGCTTCTGAGCTGCCGTATAGTCATTATCGTGAAGGATATCCTCCATAAACCATTTATTGCATGAGGCGGCGGACAGCATACACCCCATCAAGTGATAGTTTCCGTCTGCATGGCAGAATGAATGAAGCGCATTATTTGAATCAACGCCGAAGCGGGTTGAAGATATGAAAAGAGTGCCGGATGTTCCGAGGGAAATATTGCAGCGTCCTTCACCAACTGTCCCTGTGCCTATTGCCGCGGCGGCATTGTCTCCCGCGCCGGCAACAACAGTTGTATTCTCATTCAGCCCGAGCTCTGCGGCTGTTTCATTTTTAACAGCGCCGACTTTTTCGTAGCTTTCGTACAACCGGGGAAGCTGTTCCTCTCTGACACAGCATATTTCGCACATTTTCTTTGAAATCTTTCTGTTTTTTACATCAAGTAAAAGTGTGCCTGAAAAATCCGAATAGTCGCTTGAAAACACTCCTGTCAGCTTATAAACAATATAGTCCTTGGGAAGCATAATCTTGCTTATGCGCGAAAAATTCTCCGGCTCATTCTTTTTTACCCACAGAATTTTGGGAGCGGTAAAGCCGGCAAAAGCTATATTCGCAGTTTCATCAGAAAGAGTTTCTTTTCCGATTACTTCATTGAGATAGTCTGTTTCTTTTGCCGTGCGTCCGTCATTCCACAGAATGGCCGGTCTGATTACCTCATCATTCTTATCAAGGATTACCAGGCCGTGCATCTGACCGGCACAGCCTATTCCGGCAATCTGCGACCTGTCAATACACGCTGTAAGCGCTTTAATGCCTTTCTTTACAGCATCCCACCAATCCTCGGGCGCCTGCTCCGACCAACCGGGATGCGGATAACAAACGGGGTACTCTTCGCTGACCGTTTTGATGATATTGCCTTTTTCATCAACGGCAAGAATTTTGACAGCGGAGGTTCCCAGGTCGACCCCTAAATATATCATAACTCTGCCTTTCTGAATTCAAACTCTCCGGCTGTCAGATCCTCCGGCCTTGAACTCGTTCCGATATAAGCAATATAGGTTATGTCTTCTTTTACATAATCGGCTTTCTCCCGGTCATAATATGCCAGATCCGACTTTTTGATTCTCAATTCTACGCTTTTCTTTTCGCCGGGTATGAGATACACCTTGTTGAACGCTCTCAGCACCTTTACGGGGCGGTCAACTGCCGAATTCTTAAATCCGACATAACACTGAATAACCTCGCCGCCGTATAAAGTTCCGGAATTCTCGACATCAACTGAGAAAACGGCGGTCTCAGAGCTGAGATACTTCAGGTAAATGTTATCGACTTTGAATTCCGTATAGGACAAACCGAAACCGTAAGGAAATCTGACGGGCAGATTTTCTTTTTCAAGTTTCATATATCCGCAGTAATAATCATAATGCTGCTCCTTTGCTTTCCAGTCAACAGCAGCAAGATCGCCCTCATTCTGAGGAATTGCAAACGGCAGTTTACCCGAAGGAGTATTCTCGCCGAAAAGTGTATCTGCTATCGAATGGCCGGCAAAGGCTCCGGCATAATAAGCAAAAAGGATTGCGGGAGTCTTTTTATACCACTCCTCCATTGTTACGGCATTACCGGCAATAACAACCACGCAGTTGTTTTTGTTAATAATATTAATATCTTTAATCATACGGATATCTTCCGCATGAAGGCCGAGGCCGTCTTTTCTGTCTCCGCCGTATCGCGCGCCGGTTGTAACATATTCTCCTTCGTCCTTGTATGTATAGCCCACAACAGTCACAACAGCATCCGCGTCTGCGATTTCCGATATATTGTCTCCGACATTCTTTGTAGGCACAAAGAATACTCTGTCGCCGAATTTTTCTGTCAGGGCATCAAAGATATTATCCTCTTTGCCTCTCTTGATATAACTTGAACCATGATCACCGGTATTGCCTAATTTTGCAAGGTCACCGATAACAGCGATTTTAGAGCAATTTCTGCTGAAAGGCAAAACACCTGAGTTTTTAAGAAGAGTCAGGGATTTATCTGCCACCTCTTTTGAAAGCGCAAGGTGTTCATCACAGGCACAGAGGGAATCGGGATAAGTCTGCGGGTCTTCTGCAAGCGAATAAGCAAGAAGAGTTCTGACTATTCTGACAGCGGACTCGTCAATAATCGATTCATCAACCTTACCTGACTTAATCGCGTGCTTTACGAGAAATTTATTGTATCTCATCGTCAGCGGCATTTCGATATCCAGGCCGCCGTTGAGACCGCCTTTTGTACTTTTGAGTCCGAAGAAGAAATCACTCATCACAAATCCGTCAAAGCCCCATTCATTTTTGAGGACACGGTTGAGCAGATAATCACTGTGACCGCAGTGCACGCCTTCATATTTATTGTAAGCACTCATTACCGAACCGGCGCCTGCATCTATACACTTCTTGAAATGAGGGAAGAAAACTTCTCTCTCCGTACGCTTATCGGCAGTTACACTAACCTTAAAGCGCGAGTTTTCCATTGAATTGAAAGCGAAATGCTTTATGCAGGCAATTACATTATGCTTTTGAACACCTTTGACAAGAGCAGAGCCCATTTCTCCCAGATGATATGACTCCTCACCGTAGGTTTCCTGGCTTCTTCCCCAGCCGGCATTATAAGGCAGATTTATGCATACACCGGCATAAAGATTGCCGCCTACCGCCCTTACTTCTTTGCCTATGGCTTCACCAACTCTTGTTTCAAGGTCGGTATCAAACGAAGCTCCTCTGGCCATTGAACAGGGGAAGCAAGTATTTGTACCGGGAACCACTCCCCTCGGGCCATCGCAGAATGCCATAGGGGGAATGCCCTCTTTTTTGTTCCCGCCGGCAGTCCATGGTATATAATTATAGCCGTGACCTACCATGAAATCGATGAGGATTTTAGGTATGGGAGTATTTCCTCCCATAAGGGCTATTTTTTCCTCAAGAGTCAGGCGGGACACAAGTTCTCTCGCCTGCCTGTCAAATTCCATTCTGTTTTCTTTATTCACCAAGACACCCCTCTCATTATTCTGTTTAACTATAGCATATAAAATTAAAAAAATAAAGTAAATCATAAAAAATAATAACAGTATAATTATATTAACTGTACAGTTTGCGTAATCTTGACAAAACAGAAAAATTGTGATATTGTCATAAACGCAAAGATAGAGGTGCAAAAACTATAAGTAAGTCTCCGGTAAAAAGGGCAGATATGAGAGACCGAAAGGAGTTTTTGCCGAAATATTTTACCGCGCCCGAGGTAAAATATTGGGCCGTTGCAGAATATGTAACGGACTGTCACGGTTTGTGGAGTGCTATCTGCGGATAAGCTGTTTCCTTTTCTCCGTAACCGTGTGTTATCGGAGCTATTTTTATTATTATCGGAGGGATTTCCATGAAAGGAAAAAGAAAGCTGCTCGCTCTCGCTCTCGTATTGATGCTTGCGGCAGCACTCTTTACAACAACAGCATTTGCGGATGTTGAGACAGCAACAGATCCCGCAGCTGAGGCAGAAGCCGAGGTTCTTATCGCCGCGGCTCCCGAAGAGGGCAACGACGTGCTGATTGCTCCGGCTCCCGATGCCGTCGCCTCAGATATCTTCACGCTCGGTGAAGGCGAAGATGCTGTTGAATACGACCTGAACGACGGTGAATCGGCACAGGAATATGTTGACGGATATGCCGATAACCTTGAAGGCGACCCCGCTTTCAGCAATCACATCGATAAGGCTATTGCAAAAGTCCGCGAAAGTACAAAGAGTTACGCCACCGTCGCTGCTCTTTTACCCGCAATAATCGCAATCATTCTTGCTCTTATCACCAAAGAGGTTTATTCTTCGCTCATTATCGGTATCATTGTCGGCGGTGTTATTTATGCCGGCGGTAATTTTGAAACAACACTCAATCATATTATTCAGGACGGTTTTGTCGCTAATATTGCCGACTCCTATAATGTTGGTATACTGCTGTTCCTCGTCATCCTCGGAGCACTTGTTGCAATGATGAATAAAGCGGGCGGTTCAGCTGCTTTCGGCCGCTGGGCAACAGCCCACATAAAGAGCAGAACCGGAGCTCAGCTTGCTACCATTGCGCTCGGCGTTCTTATCTTTGTTGATGACTATTTCAACTGTCTGACCGTGGGCTCGGTTATGAGACCCGTTACGGACAGCAAGAAGATTTCCAGGGCAAAGCTCTCCTATCTTATTGATGCGACCGCAGCTCCGGTTTGTATCATAGCTCCCATTTCTTCATGGGCGGCAGCAGTTGCCGGATTCGCCAGAAGCGCAGGCGCCGAGAACGGTATCAGCCTGTTTATCCGTGCTATTCCCTATAACTTCTATGCTCTGTTTACCATCGTTATGATGATTATTCTCGCAGTTTGCAAATTCGATTACGGCCCGATGAAAAAACACGAACAAAATGCTGTTGAAAACGGCGACATCTTCTCAGGCGGAACAATCAAGGCTGTTGAAGATATGAACGTCAACGAAAAAGGCAAAGTAATCGATCTTATATTCCCGGTTGTCATTCTTATCATAAGCTGTGTTATCGGTATGATTTATTCCGGCGGTTTCTTTGACGGAAACGGATTTATCTCCTCATTCTCCGACTCCGACGCTTCTGTCGGACTTGCGCTCGGTTCAGCCGTAACATTTGTTATAGCAATCATTTACTATCTCATAAGAAGAGTTATCTCGTTCAAGGAAATCATGGAATCTCTTCCCGACGGCTTCAAAGCCATGGTACCCGCAATTCTTATCCTTGCCTGTGCATGGACGCTTAAAACCATGACCGATTCTCTGGGCGCAAAGATATTCATTTCAAGGCTTGTTGAAGGCAGCGCCGGTTCATTCCAGATGTTCCTTCCCGCAATCATCTTCGCGATAGCGGTCGGCCTTTCGTTTGCAACGGGCACTTCATGGGGTACATTCGGAATTCTTATTCCTATCGTTCTCAGTGTTTTCTCCGCAAGCAATCCGCTCACAATCATTTCCATCTCCGCTTGTATGGCGGGCGCTGTTTGCGGCGACCATTGCTCCCCCATTTCGGATACAACCATTATGTCTTCGGCAGGAGCACAGTGTGACCATATCAATCACGTATCGACTCAGTTGCCTTACGCACTGACCGTTGCCGCAGTTTCATTTGTTACATATATCATTGCCGGTGTTCTGGGCAATTCCACTTCAATATCCATAATTGCTCTTCCCATCGGAATAGTACTTATGGTTGCCACACTCTTCATTATCAGAGGAGTTGCGGCTAAGAAGGCATAAAACAGGATAACTTAAAGCGCAGCCATCGAATGATGACTGCGCTCTTTTTTTACTTGTTCTGTCAGCCGATAAGACTGATGATGTCAATCGCCCCGACAGGACACTCCTCATGACATTTACCGCAGCCGATACATTTATCGTAATCAACTTTGGCGCAGAATCTGTCAATTGTGATTGCTCCCTGCTCACAGGACTTAACACACTTCATACAGCCGATACAACCTGCTGAGCATTCCTTACGGGTCTGGGCTCCTTTATCGTGGTTCTTACATAGAACCGCTGCCTGAGTCTCCTCAAGGGGAAGCATTTCTATAAGGCCTTTCGGGCAGGTCTTGACACATTTTTTACATGCTCTGCATATATGCGGATTGATTCTCGCAATGCCGTCGCAAATCTGAATTGCTCCGTATTCGCAGGCCTTCATACAGTCGCCGTAACCGATACAGCCGTAAATACATTCCTTTGGTCCGCCGTAAACCTGGCTTGCAAGGCGACAACTCATAACGCCCTGATAATTGAGCTTCTGAACGGAATTTCCGTTATGGCCCCTGCACATAACAACTGCGGCCATAGGTTTGACTGTGCTTGCTTCAACTCCGAGGATTTCACTTATTGCCTTTGCTGCTTCATTGCCTCCGGGATTACACAAAGCTGTGTTATCTGTTTCGCCTTTTGAAAGCGCAGCCGCATAACCGTCACAGCCCGAAAAGCCGCAGGCACCGCAGTTGGCACCGGGAAGACATTCCCTGATCGCTTCCGCTTTTTCATCAACGGGAACAGCAAAGATTTTTGATGCCACTGAAAGAATCAAAGCGGCAATCGCTCCGATAACCGAAACAATGGCCACGGCAATGATAATGAGTTTAATATCCATATTCATTACCGCCTTTCTTAACCGAATATTCCGTCAACCACGCCTGAGAATCCCTGGAAAGACAGGGAAACGAGAGAAGCCGCGATAAGCGTGGACGGAAGTCCTTTGAGGATCTTGGGAATATCGCAGCTTTCAAGTCTTTCGCGTACTCCCGCAAACATTATCATAGCTACCATAAAGCCGACACCGCCGCCGATTGAGTTAACCATTGACTGAAGGAAATTGAATTCTTTATCAATGTTAAGAAGAACAACGCCGAGCACTGCACAGTTGGTAGTGATAAGAGGCAGATAAATACCGAGGGCTTTGTAAAGAGAGGGAATAAACTTTTTAAGTACTATCTCAACAAACTGAACAAGCGCGGCGATAACCAGAATGAAAACTATAGTCTGAAGATATTCCAGGTCCTTCTTTACAAGCACCTGATTTATCGGATATGTTACCGCGGTTGCAAGAGCCATAACAAATATAACCGCAACGCTCATACCGACAGCCGTGTTGAGTTTCTTGGAAACTCCGAGGAAAGGACATATACCGAGGAACTGACACAGAATGAAGTTCTCAGTGAGAATCGCAGTAAGGAAAATAGCAATCATTCAGTTTCACTCTCCCTTCCGCTGTTATCACAGGAGGCATCGGTGTCGATGAGAGCGCAGGAGTGAGCCATGGGACAGGCTGCGCAGCCTTTAAGCTCCGCTTTGGGCTTTCCCTTACCCTCAGCCACCTTGTTTGCAAGAGCCATAACCAGACCGAACACGAGGAAGCCGCCGGGAGCCATAGTCATAAGGCCAATGGGCTGTGAGAAAATATGGAAACCCGTAAAGCTTGTTACACCGAAAAGTTTTGTGAGACTGTCAATACCGTCAAGGAAGGTACCGGAACCGAGAATTTCCCTTACCGTAGCCATAACAATCAGAGCGAAGGTGAAGCCGATTCCCATTCCGAGACCGTCAAGAGCTGAGGCAAAAACCGAATTCTTACCTGCAAATGCTTCGGCTCTGCCAAGAATAATGCAATTAACAACTATCAGGGGAAGATATACCCCGAGGGCATCATCCAGCGCCGGAACAAAAGCCTTGACAAGCATCTGAACTATTGTAACAAAAGATGCGATAACAACTATATAAGCAGGGATTCTGATTTTTGAAGGGATAACCTTCCTGAGCGCCGAAATAACTATATTTGAGCAAATCAGAACAATCGTTGCCGCTATGCCCATTCCTATTGAGTTGGTAACGGATACAGAAGTTGCAAGAGTAGGACAGGTACCGAGAACGAGGCGGAGAACCGGATTCTCTTTTATAATACCCTTTGTGAACTCATATCTGAGTGACTTTTTATTTTCAGCCATCGTTCTTCACCTCCCCGTTGATAATACTGTAGCAATGCAAAGCATTGTCGACTGCATTTGTAATGCCGGTTGACGTTTTGGTTGCGCCTGTGACTGCAATCACTGTGCCGCCGTTTTTTGTAAGCGCAGCTGAACCGCTTAGACCGAAGAGCTGTTTAAGGAAATTCATATTTGATTTGAGTTTCATACCTATACTCGGTGTTTCCTCAATGCTCAAAAAGCTTATATTCCGAACAACGCCTTCGTTATCAATACCGACCATCAGGTCGATATCTCCGCCGTAACCGCCTTTACCCGTGGCCGTGACGGCATAGCCGACTGTTTTGCCGTCGGCATCCTTGGCCACGGCATAGGAGCCGAATTCATTTTCGCCTTCTTCGCTGAAATCCACGCCTTCGGGAAGAACGGATTTCTGAGCTTCCTGTTTTGCTCTGAGGTCGTTTGCTTCTATTGTTCCTTTGGTTGCCTCGTTGGTAAGGCCGAGAAGAAAAGCGGAAACAAGGCAAATCAGAAACAGTGTGATTGTAGGCACAACATAGGTTTTTATCTTGCTCATGCTTTTGCCGCCTCCTTCGTTTTCTTTTCCTTAACAGTACCGAAGGGTTTGGGTGTTGTTGCTCTCTCGATGAGAGGAGAAAGAATATTCATAAGGATAATTGAATATGATACACCCTCGGGCAAAGAACCGAACAGGCGAATTAAACATGTGATAAGTCCGCACCCGATACCGAAAATGATTTTTCCCTTAAATGTTATCGGACTTGTTGCGTAATCTGTTGCCATAAATATTGCGCCGAGAATGAGTCCGCCGCTCATAAGCTGATAGGCAACGAAAGTAAAATCTCCGCGGCCTTTAATGAGCATTACAACAGCAACAGTGCATATGAAGGAAAGAGGAATAACCGGAGTTATAACCTTGCGGAAAAGAAGATATATGCCGCCGATTAAAAGTGCGATTATGCAGGTTTCACCAAGACATCCGCCTCTGATACCGAGAAGCATATCAATAAGAGAAGGCAGATTCTCACTCTCTTCAACAAGAGGAGTTGCACCGCTGATGGCATCTGCTCCGCCGAGGTTCATAAAGCCGGAACAAGGCTCCGACCACGATGACATACGTCCCGAGAATGAAAGGAGCATAAAAATTCTGCCTGCTATTGCGGGATTGACGAAATTCTGCCCTATTCCTCCGAAGAACTGCTTGACGATTATTATTGCAAACATATCGCCGAGAATGACCATCCACACGGGAATGGTTGACGGCAGGTTGAATGCAAGCAGGATACCGGTTACCACCGCGCTCAAATCGCCTATTGTTGTGCTCTTCTTTGACAGTTTTCTGAAAACATACTCAAACAGAACACAGGTTATGACCGAAACACAGGTAATCATAAGTGCTCGGAGACCGAAAATAACCGTGCTTGCTATAAGAGCTGGAACCAGAGCAATGATGACATCGAGCATTATTTTGCGTGTTGACGATTTTGCCCTGAAATGGGGGGAGGCACTTACAGTCAGTTTTTCACCGTTTATCATTTCTTTGCCGCCTCCTCTCTCAAAATGGATTTGCCCAGTCTCATATACTGTACAAGCGGCATACCTGCGGGGCAGGAATAAGCACAGCTTCCGCATTCCATACAGACATTCACGCCTATTCTCTCAAGCGCGGCAACATCTCTTATTTTGGCCGCCCTGACAATATTTGTCGGAGTAAGGCTGAGCGGACAGGCTGCCGCACAGCGTCCGCAATGAATACAGTCGGTTTCGTTCTTTAATATGGCGTCTTCCTTCCCGAAGGCAAGAATGGCATTATTCTGCTTCAGAATCGGGAAATCGTCGCCGACAACAGAAAGTCCCATCATAGGTCCGCCGGTAATAAGTTTATACGGCTGTTCTTTGTATCCGCCGCAGAAATTAATCACTTCGGAAATCATTGTACCGATTGGGACCCTGACATTTTTAGGCTCTGCTATTGCCGAACCGTCAACAGTAAGAGACCTGCTGACAAGAGGTTTGCCGGTTTTTAGATACCTTGAAATAAACGCAACGGATGCAACGTTCATAACAACGCAGCCTACATCCGCCGGAAGTTTTCCCGGGGGAACCTTTCTGCCGGTTGCGGATTGAACCATCATCTTCTCCGCTCCCTGCGGATACTTTGATTTAAGTACCATAAGGCGCACTTCATTGCCGACATCAATATCTTTATCGGCGATTCTTTTAAGCACATTAAACGCTTCCGGCTTATTATCCTCAGCCGCAATGATGACTTTTTTAAAACCGAGAATTTCCTTTATCGTGTAAACGGCGGAAAGAATATCCCAGGAATTCTCAATACATTCTCTGTAATCAACCGTGATATACGGCTCGCATTCGGCAGCGTTTATAATGAGAGTATCAATATTTTTATCAGGGGAAAAACTGAGTTTCACGTGAGTGGGGAAACCCGCTCCTCCAAGGCCTACAAGACCGCTGTTTCGAACAGCTTTGATGAAATCCTCACGGGTATCGGCCTTCGGCGGTTCAACGCCTTCAAACAGCCTCATCTCACCGTCTGACTCAATGGTAACAGCCTTAGCAAGAACTCCCGTGGGCATTTTTACGTCTCCGACAGCCTTGACAATACCGGACACCGATGCATGAATCGGCGCACTGACAAATTTCTCGGTGTCGCCTATAAGCTGGCCGACCGAAACCTCATCTCCGGGTTTAACAAGCGGCTCGCAAGGCGCCCCGATACTCATCTGCATCGGAATGACGACAGTCTGCGGAGTGGGGATCCTGACTACTTCTGAATCCATTGTGTTTTTACAATGGTCAACCCTGACTCCGCCTCTTACTTTTTTGACGGCAGTCAGCACCCCTTTGGGTATGCCGGACATATTGATCTCCTCCTTGTCCTTAATGTATATGAAATAAATATTTTTTCTGCTTCTCCAAAGCGGGATAAACCGCTTTTAGTATTACGCCTGTCAGCACGCCTGTTAAAACTGCAAAAACGGCGAGAACGGGCGCATAGTAAAAAGTTTTTGAATTTCCCGTAAGTATTGCTGAGCAAAAAAGCTGACCGGCGTTATGACAGAGCGCGCCGATAACGGAAATGCCAGTTAAACCCGTCTTTTCACTTGCGTATCTTATCAGCAGATACATAATAACCGTTGAAAGAACACCGCCCGACAAACTCATCAGAGAAGCTGTCGCGCCCCTGGTGATAAACGCGAATCCGCTCTTGACGAGGGTTATAATCATAGCCATCGGAAAGCCGAGACTGTCGGCGGCGAACATAGTGATGATATTTGAAAAACCGGGTTTAGCTCCGGGAGGCATAAACGGGATTGCCGGAATCAGCCCTTCAAGAAAACTCAGGGCGATTGCCTGGGCACAGAGGATAGCCCCCAGTGCCGTTTTGTATGCAATATTATTCTTCATCCAAAATCCTCAATATGTTACGGCGTCTGTTGCGGAATCCGTTATGCTGATTACAGTACCCGAAGGCAGGCAGACGGCTACATCTCCCTTATGGGTAAGATTTCCGGCTTTTACACATATTTTATCTTTACATTCGGCGGATTCAAACCTGATTTTCCCTTTTTCCGCTACAATCACAACATGAGGATCCGTATCCGGGATTATAACCCGTTTTCCGTTAACTGCATTTAAATCAACTGTTTCATAGAGTTTGCCGTTAACAGTTATTTCTGCGTTAAGGGAAGAATCATCAAATGAATTTAACAGAATAAAAACTCCGGAAACCGCAATAACAGCCGCTATTATGATAATATCAGCTTTTCTGAAAAGTTTTAATTTCATTGAAACCTCAAAGTATAACTGTCAGCATTGATTTTTACTTTGCCTTCAAGCGCTTTTGATGCGGTAATACATTTATTATCATCTATGAACACGGCAGTGCAGCCGTATTTGGAGGCAAGACTCATTCCTTTGTCAAGACCAAGCACGAAACACGCAGTTGAGAGAATGTCCGACAGTATTCCGCTGTCCGACACTACAGTTACACTGACCAGACCGTTATCAACAGGGTATCCGGTTTTGGGATCCAGAATATGATGATACCGTTTGCCGTTTTCTTCAAAGTATCTTTCATAGTTTCCCGAGGTAGAAACACAGCAGGCAGGTAAATTTAAGGTTGCAACGTAGCCTGTAATACTTTCGGGGTTGCGTATGCCGACGGTAAAATCCCTGTTACCGTAAAGAAGAATACTCCCTCCGAGGCTGACTACCGACGATTTGATACCGCCTTCATCAAGGATGTTATCTCTGATTTCGTCAAGACCGATTCCTTTACCGCATGCGCCGAAATCAAGACTTAATCCTTCGGGAAAAGAAACAGAGCCGTATGAAATAATAACTTTATCAGCGCCGCATGAAGAAAGGACCGTTTCAAGAGCATCATCGCCGGGAACCTGCGGGTTTCCGCCGAAATCCCATAGGTCACTGACCTTACCGAGTGTATAGTCAAAAGCCCCGCCGCTGTCACGGCAAACTTTATTCATAACTTCGAGATAATCCTTTATTTCGGTAATCGGGCCGCCGCGGTTCTCATTCAGAGAATAAACGAGCGAGGATTCATTCTGCCTTGAAAGTACATCAGCGTCGAGCTTTTTTACAAGTTCTTTTATACTGTTGTTAACTTTTTCCGCTTTTGCGCCATTTGTTTTTGCGGTACAATAGGTATCCATGGCAAAAAATTCGATACTGTCTTCGCCGAAACGGTTACCGGCATACACACCGAAAACAACGGCGCAGATTATGAGGCAAACAAAAGGCAATATATACAGTTTCCTTACCGGCTTATCTTTCATCATACTTCCCCAATTATACTATTAATAATTATTTTAATACATTTTATCCGCACTTTCAACAAGAAGATATAAAATATTATTGATTTTTTATATTTATAACAATATAATTAATTTAGTGGATATCGATAAACAGGAAAGGCGGAACAGAAATGACCTATAATGTATATATGCCCACGCGTTGTATATGGGGAGAAAACGCACTTGCGGAAAACTCCGGTTTACTCAAAGAACTCGGCAGCAATTGCCTGATTGTGACCGGGAAAAGCGGAGCCCGAAAATCCGGTGCTCTTGACGACGCAGAGAAATACCTTAAAAACGAAGGTATAGGATACTCCGTTTTTTCAGGAATCGGTGAAAATCCTTTACTTTCCTCCTGCTACAGCGCAGGTCAGCAGGCGCGTGAAACCGGCGCTGATTTCATTCTCGGTATAGGAGGAGGCTCAGCTCTGGATTCATCAAAGGCAATTGCGATATACGCCTCAAACCCTGAACTCTCACCGTCGGATATCTACAAAAGGGTTTATGATAATCCTCCCCTCCCTGTCGCTCTGATAGGAACAACCGCGGGAACAGGCAGTGAGGTTACTGCAGTTGCAGTGCTGACCAATGATGAAACAGGTATAAAAAAGAGCATAAAGGGACCCGACTGCTACGCAAAAATATCATTTCTCGATCCGAAATACACCTATTCGCTTCCCCTGCGCTCAACGGTATCAACTGCGCTTGATGCCTTCGCGCACGCCGTTGAGGGCTTTTTCACCGTAAAGTGCGAAGGCGTTGAGAGACTCTTTGCCGAAAAATGTATACCGGAGATTTATTCCTGCCTTGTCGACCTTAAAAACGGTAAGGAACTAAATAAGGATATAAGGAACAGACTTTATTACGGGTCAATATATGCGGGACTTGTCATAAACACCTGCGGGACCTGTTTTCCGCATCCACTCGGTTATGTTTTAACCGAAAACTTCGGCGTTCCCCATGGTATGGCCTGCGCCGCTTTTGAAGGATATTTTCTTGACAGATGCGCTGAATTTTCGCCTGAAAAAATGTCTGCGTTCGAAAAAATGACAGCAGAAAAAGACACCGTCAAGTCCGTGATAGCATCACTTACTGACCTTAACGGTGTTAAAATCTCTCCTGATGAAGCACATATTTTTTCGGGAAGATGGAGTGACGTTATACCCGGAAACTTCAAGTCATCCCCGGGCAGTCTTACCCGTGAAGAGGCTGAGAAAATGCTTGTTATCGGATAAATCACAATACTTTCTTGTTATAAAGTCCTCTCGTATATTCGTATGCGGGAGGTCTCTTTTCTTTGCAGCTGCTAATTATTTCAGAACATTCGGATCCGGACTCAACCGTAAAATAAAGAAGTTCATAATCCACTCCTTTTATATGGGACTGAATATCATAAACGCAAAGCGGTCTGGAATTATATACAAAACTGAATCCGTTTTTACATCTCACCGGAAAACTGATACCCATACGGTCAACCAGATTGCTTTTTTTGCCGCATTCAGCGCAGGAAAGCTTCGTTCTGACAGGGCAATTTCTTGTTACCATAAGCGGCAATCTGCCGTAAACAAGAACTCCTCTCGGTATATCCGCTCCAAGGGCTTCAATTTCATCAAAAGACAGTTCGCAGGAAAGAAGGCAGTCTTTTGCTCCCGCCTTTTCCATTTCAAGAAGGGAATATGAATTAAAGATATTCATACCGAACCCCGATGAGAACTTCATGCCTGCCTTTTTTGCAACGGCTATTCCGTCAATATTGGAAGCAACAGCAAGAGAAACCCCCGCCTCTTTGAGTTCAAGCGCTTCCGAAACGAAATAATCAAAATTCGAAAAAACATTAACCGGTATTTCAACCGCAACCTCAGGGACTGTCCGGAGGATACCATGAACAAAATCACGCGGAGTGTCAAGCGGAATAATCACTCTGTCAACGCCGGCTAAATCTCCCGTAATCTGAGTGTAATCCCCGAACCTTACATGAAGCTTTTTCTCCCCCGTTTTGTGCTTGCGCGGCTTTTCAGGGAGCGTACCTGTTCTGCGTTCTTTGCCCGAAGCAAACGTTTCTTCAAGTTTACAGAGAGCGTTTCTGCGGAGTTTGTTTATTTCCGAAACAGAGAAAAACAAACCTCTGTCTATTTCACATTTTATATTAACGGCATAGAACTGCGTGCCGCCGCACTTTTTGAGCTGCGCAGAAACACTTTCACATGTTGCTTCTTTACTCAGTGCTTCCGAAGGAAGATCTTCGGATATACAGGTGCATTCATGATTTCCGGAACGAACGGTAAGCGCAGGATAATCACCTTTGCGCATAACGAAAGTCATATCAACAGGTATCAGAGGCTGTTCACCGTCGTACAGCTTCCTCAGTGAAGCTAAAACGGGAGCGGCACCCGTGACATCATCTTTTGTTCTGATTCCGAACATATCCCTGCCCGTTTTTCCGTCAAAATAACCCGATGTAAAACCGGACCTTGAAAATACGGCGTCAAGGGCGCTTGTTACCGCTTTATCCTCTTTTCCGCTGATACTGTTTTTGCAGGCGGTGACAGCCGCGGCAACATATTCAGGGCGTTTCATTCTGCCTTCAATTTTAAGTGAATCAACACCCGCATCGGCAAGAGCGGATATTTTGTCAACCAGTGATAAATCCTTCAGGCTCAGGGCATACCCGCCTTTTTCATTTACACCGAAAGGCAGACGGCAGGGCTGGGCGCAAAGGCCTCTGTTTCCGCTTCTGCCGCCGAGAATACTGCTCATAAGACATTGACCCGAAACGCACATGCAAAGCGCTCCGTGAACAAAGCATTCAAGCTCGAGATCCACAGAGTCAGCAATAGTTTTTATTTCTTTTTCGGACAGTTCCCTTGGTAAAACAGCTCTTGAAAAGCCCATATTTTCAAGTATTTTTATTCCCTCAGCACTCTGAACACTCATCTGGGTTGATGCGTGCAAAGGAACATCCGGGCAAATATGACGAACCAAGGCCGAAAGACCTATATCCTGAATGATAAAGGCGTCCGCTCCGGCCTTGGCATACTCTTTTATTTTTTCAATAACACCGGGCACTTCTCCGTCGGAAACCAGTGTATTGACCGTGATGTGAGCTTTGACATTTCTTTTATGACAATAGTCAATTGCCTCGACTACTTCCCCATCGGAAAAATTGGAGGCATTTCTGCGCGCATTTAAAGCTTCGCCGCCGAAGTAAACAGCATCCGCTCCGCTCCTCACGGCGGATTTCAAAGCCTCAAAACTTCCTGCGGGAGCAAGAATCTCAGGTTTCATCTGGAAGACTTGAGAGCGTTGAGTTCCTTGTTCAGCTTTTCAACTTCACGCTTTGAAATCTCGGCATCCGTCCTTGACCTTGCGGCATCTTCGAGATAATCCTGAATCTGGGTGCGAAGATTTTCGCAGGTCATTTCAGACTTCTTATATGAATCCATATATTCAAGAGCTGTCAGAACAGCGGCTTGGGTGACGGATATTTTACCGTTGGTTTCCATAAGGCCTTTAATTTTTCTGTTCAAATCCTCGCCGAGTTCCATAAGGCTTTCCGCGTTGTCATCGGTGGAAAGGTTATATATTTCACCGGCGATTGTCAGTTTAACTTTTTCCATAATACTTCTCCTATATCAATGTTCTTATATTATACATCAAATCTTCAATATTTCAAAGATTTTTTTATAATTATTGTAAATTACATTGTATTATGATAAAATCAGTATCGTAAAATATTGCAATTCAATCATTCCGAAAAAACGGTGATAAATATGAAGAGAAAGCTTGCGCTGCTGTTTGCGCTGATATTTACTGTCCTGAATTTCAGTTCCTGCACATTTGGGGGGCCGAAAACCGCCCTTGTTATATCCGGCACGGATATAGATGAAGAAGTTTATAATTATTATTATAACAGGGTTGAACAGAGGCCTGCCGATTACGGTATCAATTCAGACTCGGAAAAGGATATCAAAGAAAAAACAATCGAATTGTGCACAAGATATCTTGCTTTTAATACAAGCTTTAAAAACCGCGGTCTCAGCCTTACGATTTCAGAAAAAGTATCGGTATCCGACAGGGTGAACAACGACTGGCTCCGAAATAAAAAGCTTTACGAAAGCAAAAACATATCAAGAAAAACAATCAATAAGATACTGACATCCGAAGCTTATGAGGACGCTATTTTCAACAGTATTTTCGATAAGGGAGTCAGGGACGAAGCGAATGAAAAAAAGAACAAGGAATACTTCTATTCGAATTATCTTGCCTTCAGAAACATCTGCGCATACTTTACCGACAGCAACGGTAAGCCTATAACGGAGCAGCAAAAAACCGACCTTATCGCCCAGTTTAATGAAATTGCCGCTTCAAGCGTCGGCGACTATCAGCTTTTCTCCGATGTATGTTCGTCTTACGGCTATTCGGCATCCGACACAATTATTCTGAGCAAAGAATCACAGGGATATCCGGACGGGTTTTATGATTCTGTTGATGAAATGCCGTACGGAACTATTTCCGTGCTGACATATTCCGACGTTATATTTATTGTCAGAAAAGAAAATATAGAAGAACTCGGCGAGGGACTTTATGCATCTTACCGCTCGGAATGTATCAAGGAGATGTATGAAGACCGCTGGGAACAGATAGTTAAAGACTATTGCGCAGGCTTTGAGGTGGATAAAAAATAAGCTTCAACCTAATCAATAAATACAGCAGGCACCTGTTCGGTAAGGGTACCTGCTGTTAATTATTTCGCGTTTCAGTCGTTCTGCGCTTTTTGCTCGTATTCGGTTGAAATCCGGAACAGTTTCGCAAAGAAAGCGGCAATTCTGCCGAAGAGACCGCTTCTGACCTTTACCGACTGTATTTCACTCCTGACCGGACGTCCGAGATAATCTGAACTTTCACAGTAAATCTCTGTGTTCTTTTGAAATTCAACCTTACATTCTTCTCCGGTTTCGATTTTATCTCCGTTAACATACCAGGTGATTTCACTTCCCTCCGGCAAATTGTCGGACTCGGCAAAGAAAGTGATATACGAACCAGGCAGCACCTTTCTTCCATTGCTGTTTTCATAATCCGAGATTGACAGTTTACAGTCAATAAGACCTCTGAAATCAGGCATACCGTAACCGTAATAATTATCGAATCCGTCTTCGCCCAAATCCTTACAGACGGATTTGATTTTTTCTTCAATCCGGGTATTGACGTAAGAAGGATTGTCAAGTTTCACAAGTGCAGCTCCGGCAGATATAAAGGCGGCGGACATTGAAGTGCCGCTGAGTTTATGAATACCGTTGTTTACGTCATATCCCGATATGGCAAGCCCCGGAGCGCAGACATCGACATACCTGCCGTAATTTGAGTAAGCATCTACGAAATTTCCTTCATTATCGGTCATGGATACCGTAATGGCACATTCATTATGAGCAGGACAGTATTCATCAATCAGAGTTGCACCGTTTCCGGCGCAAGCTACAACGGTTATTCCATTTGAAAAAGCATACTCAACAGCCGAGTCTATCTTTTCACAATCGCTTGAGATACCGCTGACGCTGAGATTTATTACATCCGCGCCGTTATCGGTTGCAAAACGTATCCCGTCGGCAACACTGTCTACGGAGGCGTCGGTATCGGCAGCAACTTTAACGGGCATTATTTTTACCGGAAGGCCGTGAGTAACTCCGGCTATTTGACCGGCAATAAAAGTACCGTGACCGGATGCGGAATAATCATCTGACGCGTCGCTGTCATTATTGACAAAGTCATAGCCTGCAACTGTTCTGCCGTTTAGAATATCAATGGGTGCCACTCCGCTGTCAACAACAGCAACGGTTACTTCATAATCATATTCTTTTTTCATCAGATAAGCTGCGTATTGCCTGATACCGAGAATATCATCCGGCTCCGGTTCAGCCTGAGAGCCGGAAACAGGCAGTATCGCGGCATAGCAGATTAACAAAATCAACAGACAGGAAACAACCTTTTTCATTCTAATAATCTCCGGGATGAATCTTAATAAAGAAAACTCCTCCGCAATACGAAGGAGCCGTCTTTAATTATTTATACTTGCGCTTGCGAGCTGCCTCTGACTTTAATTTTTTCTTAACAGAGGGCTTTTCGTAATGTTCTCTTTTGCGTACTTCCTGAATAACTCCGTCTCTGGAAGTCTGCCTTTTGAATCTTCTGAGAGCGCTCTCGAGAGATTCGCCTTCTTTAACTTTTACGGTGCTCAATTTATTCCCTCCCCTCAAAATGCAGGGACTTGCAATAATCTTAAATCATTTATGGATTATACTATAAGCCTTGTAAATTTGTCAATACTTTTTTAGAAATATAAAAACATTATTTAACGACAATATTCACGAGTCTTCCTTTGACATAAAGCTGCTTGATAATCTGCCTGCCTTCTATTTCGGCTGCAACCTTTTCGTCGGCTTTTGCGGTTGCTAAAACCTCTTCTTCGGCGGCATCAGCAGGAACCGTAAGTCTTGCTCTGATTTTGCCGTTAACCTGAACGGCAATCTCTATCTCATCTTCTACGCATTTCGACTCGTCATATACAGGCCAGTTCTCATAGGCGATAGTGTTATTATGGCCGAGAATCTGCCAGATTTCCTCGCCTATATGCGGGCAGATGGGAGAAAGCATTTTTATCAGACCCTCTGCAAATTCTTTTGGACAGGAACCGGCTTTATAAACCGAATTTACAAAAATCATCATCTGGCTTATCGCAGTGTTGAATGCGAGAGCCTCAAAATCGTTTGTAACCTTACGAACGGTCACATTATATGCTTTTTCAAGTTCCTTGCGTTTGTCCTCACTGTAATTTGCTTCGTTGGTGAAGAATGTCCAGACACGCGTGAGGAATCTCTTCGCTCCCTCTACGCCCTGATTGCTCCAGGGTTTTGACGCTTCAATCGGTCCCATAAACATTTCATAAAGACGCAGGGTATCGGCACCGTAATCACGCACAATATCCGAAGGATTAACCACATATTCGGGAAATCTCTTGCCCATTTTTATCCCGTTCGCTCCGAGAATCATTCCCTGGTGAACAAGCTTTTTGAATGGCTCTTTAACGGGAGAAACTCCCATATTATAAAGGAATCTGTTCCAGATTCTGGAGTAGATAAGATGACCCACCGCGTGCTCCGGTCCGCCGATATAAAGGTCGACAGGAAGCCAATGCTTCAGCAGTTCCGGATCGCCGATTGCTTTATCGTTTTGCGGATCAATATAGCGTAAATAATACCAGCTCGACCCTGCTGAACCGGGCATAGTAGAAGTTTCGCGCTTACCTTTGACGCCGTTCTTTTCGATGTATTTCCATTCCTCTGCATTTTCAAGAGGAGCTTTTCCGTTTTTCCCTTTGTAATCATCAAGTTCGGGCAGCACAAGAGGAAGCTCGTCATCATCAAGTACATGTATTTCGCCGTCATCCGTGTAATATACCGGCACAGGTTCGCCCCAGTAACGCTGACGGGCAAATATCCACTCGCGGAAATGATAATTGGTCTTACGCCTGGCAACGCCCATATTTTCAAGTTTTACCGTAATTGCCTCTTTTGCTTCTTCAACGGTAAGTCCGGTAAACTCTTCAGAATTAATCAATTTGCAGCCTTTACCGAGATAGCTTCCCTTTTCAAAAGCGCATTCCGAAACATCTGCTCCGTCAATAACCTGAATCATCGGTATATTATGAACCACAGCGTATTCAAAGTCTCTCTGGTCGTGACTGGGAACCGCCATAACGGCGCCGGTACCGTAACTTGCAAGCACAAAATCACCGATAAACACAGGCACTTCCTTACCGTTAACGGGATTTACTGCGCTGATGCCTTTGAGAACGCAGCCGCTTTTGGTTTTATTGAGTTCGGTGCGATCCAAATCGGTCTTTTTTATTGATTCATCAATATATGCTTTGACTTCATCCTTGTTTTCTATGCGGGGCATAAGTTTTTGAACGAGTTCGCCGTCGGGAGCAAGCACCATAAAGGTTATGCCGTAAATCGTTTCGATACAGGTGGTATATATTGAGAATTTTCCGCCGCCTACTATGTTAAAATCAACCTCGACACCGGTACTCTTGCCTATCCAGTGACGCTGCATATCCTTGGTGGATTCAGGCCAATCAATTTCTTCAAGCCCCTCAAGAAGTTCTTCGGCAAAAGCCGCCTGGTCAATAACCCACTGTTTCATATTTTTACGAACAACGGGATAACCGCCGCGCTCACTCTTGCCGTCAATTACTTCATCATTCGCAAGCACCGTTCCGAGTTCCTCACACCAGTTTACCGGAATATCGACAAGCTTTGCGTAGCCCTTGAGATATAGTTGCTTGAATATCCATTGTGTCCACTTATAGTATGAAGGATCTGAGGTCGCAATCATCTTGGACCAGTCATAGTCAAAGCCGAGTTCCTTCAACTGTTTTGAGAATGTTTTGATATTATCCTGGGTAAAACCGTTGGGATTATGGCCGGTTGAAACGGCGTACTGCTCCGCAGGCAGACCGAATGAATCGTAACCCATCGGATGGAGTACATTATAGCCCTGCATCCTCTTCATACGGGATACAATATCCGTTGCCGTATAGCCCTCAGGGTGACCGGCGTGAAGGCCTACACCCGAAGGATAGGGAAACATATCAAGAGCATAAAACTTAGGCTTTGAAAAATCCCGGACATCTGTTTTGAATGTTTCATGCTCTTCCCAGTATTTCTGCCATTTCTTTTCTATGGATTTGAAATCATACTGTGCCATAACGGCCACAACACCTTTCCTTAATTTTCAGTAATAACATCGGAAAGGTCGAGCCTCTCCGCATCTGTCCAAAGCCTTTCAAGGTTGTAATAATCTCTACTTTCCTTATCAAAAATATGGACAAGAACAGTACCGTAATCGAGAAGAATCCAGCCTGTTGCCCTACCCTCAATGTGCTCGGGCTTGATGTTAAGGCGTTTGTTAATCTCATACTCCACTTCGTCGGCAAGCGAACGGGTGTGGGTACTTGAGTTACCGGTCACGATAACAAAATAATCGGATACGATTGTCACTTCTTCCGTCTTAACGGCGACCACATCGGAACCTTTTTTCTCATCAAGAACTTTTGCTATTTCTTTAGCAAGAACTTTTGAATCTGTCATTTATTTATTATCTCCTTAAAGTCCGAAATGTTTCAGAATATCATTGTAACAGTCAAGAGTTGAAGGATGAACGGGCCTGTCAAGAGCAACAAGGCTTTTAATTGTATAGCGGCTTGTATAAAGCATTGCATGTTCAAGACTTATATATGCAAGTTTACGCACGGTTTCAACATCGGGATAATCTCTTTCAGCCGAAATGAAATCGGCGGTGTAAACTATTTTTTCAAGCAATGTCATATCGGCCTTGCCTGTGGTATGCCACCTGACGGCAGAGATTATTTCCTCATCATCCGTCAGCTTGTTTCTGCGAATATACTCCGCCCCGCTCACCTGATGCCAGACTTTATAATTGCTCCGCTCAAGAGGAGTAATACTGTCACCGATAAGGCTGAGCTGATCCTGCGCTTTGAAGCATTTGGTTATATCATGCAACAGACCTGCGAGTTTTGCCTTTTCGGGATCTGCGCCGTATCTGACAGCAAGATTATATGCGCTTTCACTCACGCACTCGCTGTGATAAAAGCGGCTTTCATCCAGCAGTTCTCTCAGGATTTCTCTGTATTTGCCGTAACCGTCTTCGTAAATATCCCGCTCGTCGCAATATTTTATAACTTTATCATCAAGATAATCCGAACAATCAAGACCGCTTCTTATCCTTATCCGTATCCCGGTTGAGCTCATTACTTTCGGTTCAACTTCAAGTACGGTAATCCGCTCCCTCTGCGCCGGAGTAAAACAGGACAAATCAGCTTTAAACCCTTTCACCCTGCCCGCAACACAGAGACGCGCAAGCGATAGTATTTCTTCCCAGCGATACCAGTTTCTGAAACCGTCAAGCATATCGGAACCGATGATAAAGAAAAGCTCGGCGTCCGGATATTCGGATGAAAAATACCTCAGGGTATCAACCGTATAACTGATTCCTTCCCTGCGTATTTCAACATCGGAAACAGAGAAAACCGGACCGTCAAAGGCAAGCCTGCACATTTCAATGCGTGCGTTTGCGTCAGCAAGACTGCCGGGTATTTTATGGGGAGGCATATTTGCCGGAACAACTATGAGTTTATCAAGCGAAAGAGCTTTGACAGCCGCCTGCGCCAGCGCAACATGCCCAAGGTGCGGAGGATTGAAGGTGCCTCCGAATATTCCGATCTTCATACTTATCTGATGTTGACTTTCTTATGCATAATATTTGCGGTCAGGAAGAAATAAACAACATCCTGAATCAACATGAAAATATGAGGCATAAGCGAAAGCTCAACTCCGTTGCCTGTCGGATTGCCGAAGACGAAATTGAATGATTTATCATCCGCGAGCATAAGATAGATGCCGAAATACTTCTCGAGAAGTGAAATGGCTGCAAGATAAACAATAAAAGTTCCGACAAAAATCAGAACCGCCCATATTACAGAGGTCTTCTGGAACGCTCTCATGTGGGAAGCAGCTATTGAAAAATAAATCTGAACAACAAATGAAAGAACGATGGCAAAGAATGTTATAATAACATAAACAGCATAGATAACAATCTGTGCTTTTGAGGGGAAGCCGGCAAAAAGCGTGAGTATACTTGAAGCTGCGTCTATTGTTTCTTCTCCGACAAGGTCTTTCTCGATATACTTGCTCAGAAAATCAAGCACAACAATGAAATTTGTAAAGGAAAGAATCATCCAGAGGCCGTAAACAATAAGCTTTGAGCCGAGAAGTTGGCGGCTTGATACAGGAAGAGTAAAGCTCAGATAACCCTGCTGACCGAAAAGCGATTTGAAATAATCACTGACAACAAAGAAAAACGTTACAAAGATGAGCAGGAAGGCTACAAGCAGGCTGATTGCTACGCCTATAACAGTCATCTTGGTGTTATCGGTTCTGTCGCCAATCATAAAAATGGCAAGAGCCGCTATTTCGATGATATAGAAAAGAGGAATCACTCTTGCGCTTGCAAGAAAATCATTTTTTATGAGTTTGAGCATCTTGCCCTTAACTTTCTCAGAACTGCCAGTCACTTGCAAACACCTCCTTGAAAACTTCATTGACCGTCTTACCGCTCTGTGTGAGATGCGAAACAGTATCCTGCATAAGCAGTTGACCTCTGCCTATCATTATTATGGAGTCGAGAACTCCCTCAATATCGTGAATAAGATGAGTTGACATCATAAGGGTTGAACCTTCAGGCCTGTTCTTGATAATGGCATCGAGAATAAAATCTCTTGCCGCGGGGTCAACGCCGCCCATCGGTTCATCAAGAATATATATCTGAGCATTTCTGCACATAACGAGTATGAGCTGCAGTTTTTCCTGCTGACCCTTTGACATTGTCTTGGCTTTCTGCTTGTGGGGAAGCTGAAAAAGGTCAAGCATATTCATGGCCTTTTTCTTGTCAAAGTCATCATAGAAATCAGCTATATAGTTAACCGCGTCATCAGCCGTCATCCAGCTTGCAAGATAAGTCTTTTCAGGCAGATAGGCAACATAACTTTTCGAAACCGGCCCCGGTTTTCTGCCGCCGACAAGAACCTCGCCGTCATAGTCATTGATAAGGCCGGTAAGAATTTTGATAAGGGAAGTTTTGCCGCTCCCGTTAGGGCCGAGAAGACCGATAATCTGACCGTCCTCGAGACCGAAAGACACATTTGAAAGAACAGTATTCGGACCGTATGACTTAGTCAGGTTTTTTACAGAAATGATTTCAGACATTTTATCCTCCTGTATACGAATAAATTTGTGTTTCAGCTTAAACTTAAAATATTATAACACTACTTGATAAAGAATAAAAGTACGATTTTGATATTTTTTATAAAATAGGTAAACTTTTTGTAAACAAAAGAAAAGGCCGTCTCAAGGGCGGGTGTTCATAAAACAGTAATGCCTCAAAAAGCGGACTTTGGCATCTTATGCAGGCATTCCTCCTCAGAATACAGCCAAGTATTCCTCGTCGTCATAACCTGCAAATATGCTCAAATTCCGTCTTTTTGAGGTGCGTAGCAGTTTTCTCATGAAAAATAAGCCGCAGAGCAAGGAAGAATTGCGAAATCATACTTTGTGTATGGTAAGCAAATCTGACGATGCTCTGCGGTTTCAGTTTTCCGCGAAAACCAATACTGTTTTATGAACACCCGCCCAAAGACAGCCCTGTCAATTGATATAAGACTATATAAGTCCGTGCGAAATGAATATTCCAGCAATACCGAAATAAATCAGCAGAGATGCGGCGTCAACTATTGTGGTAATCATCGGTCCGGCCATCAATGCGGGATCCAGATGAACGAGCTTGGCAAGAATCGGCAAAGTGCAGCCGATGGACTTTGCAAGCATTACGGCAAATATCATAGAGAGGCAAACCACGAAAAAAACGGGAGTTGTCGTTGAACCGCCCGTAACAAAACGGATAATAATCATTCGGATGAAATTCGCCACCGAAAGTACCGAGCCGCAGATAACCGCAACTCTGATTTCCTTCCACAGAACTTTCAGATAATCCGAAGGCTTTATTGTGCCCAAAGCCAGACCTCTGATGATAAGGGTCGAAACCTGGTTGCCGGCATTACCGCCCGTATCCATAAGCATCGGTATGCACGCGGTAAGACCTGAAACCGCGGCAAGTTTATCCTGGAATCCCTCGATAATCTGACCTGTGAATGTAGCAGATATCATAAGTATGAGTAACCAGACAATTCTGTTTTTTGTAAGTTTTAATACGCCGGTTTTCAAATAGTCATCTTCGGAAGGCAACAGAAGAGCCATCTTTTCAAAGTCTTCCGTGTTCTCTTCCTGAATAACATCAACGATATCGTCGATTGTGATAATACCGACAAGACGGCCTTCGGTGTCGACAACAGGAACCGAAAGCAGGTCATACTTGCGCACTATCTCGGCAACTGTTTCTCTGTCGTCATAGGTTTTGACGCTGATAAGTCGATCATCGTTGAGCATTATATCTCCGAGTAAAGTGCCGGATTTGGCAACAATAAGCTTGCGAAGGGAAACACTGCCGACAAGTTTGCGAAAATCGTCAATACAGTAACATGTTTCGATTGATTCTTTATCCTGCGCTGTACGCCTAAGTTCTTCAATGGCCTCGTCTACCGTGACGCTCACGTGAAAAGCCGCCATTTCCACCGTCATAATACTTCCGGCGGAATCGTCAGGATAGCTCAGGAATTTATTGATTGTATCACGGGTTTCCTTGCTCGTCTGGGCAAGCACACGTGTTACTATATTCGCAGGCACTTCTTCAAGGAAGTCAACCGCGTCATCGATGAACATATCCTCAACGAGATTATGAATCTCAGTGTTGGTAATTGAATTGATGACTGTCTGCTGGGTTTCGGGTTCAAGGTAAGTAAAAACCTCGGCAGAAGAATCTTTGGGAAGCAGCCGGAATATTTTAACCTGCTGCTCGGCGGCGGAATCGGATATAACACGCGCAATATCGACAGTGTTCATTTCGCGCAAAATATCCTTGATAGTGGAAAATTTGTTTTCATCGAGCATTTTATCGATGATTCCCATCAAAGTATCGTTTTCCAAAAATAACACCCCTTTCGCACAAGTGCGGAGGGGTGGAAATAATTATCATCGCCGAAGGGAAGGATGAGACCACCGAACAGCAACCGCACTTTTGCATATTGAATTTACAAATCGGCATAATCGACTGTGGCCGTCGCTATTCATAAATCTCACCTCACAATTTAACGTAAACACAGTGTGAAAACAATAATCACTTCTTGTTGTTTTCAGCTGTCTTTTTCTTTTTTATTTTGGTTTTATACCCCAGCAATGCCTTTATATTTGCCTCAGGAGTACCTACATCTCCAACACACATTGCCTGTTTTGAATACATACCCTTGAATTCCGTGCCTCCGATTGCAAGAAGGCCGTTGTCCTTAACAAGTTTCAAAAGTTTTTTCCGGATTTCTTCTGAATTATCGGGATGCCAAACTTCGACTCCGTCAATGCCTGACGGTATCAGTTCGTCAAGCAGTTCAAAACTGTTTCTCGATGCAGGATGGGCAAGAACGGCTATACCGCCCGCCTCGTGAATTGCATCAACTATCTCCGACGGCTCCGGATAATTTGCCGTAACGAGAACATTGTTTTCACTCTCCTCAGAGAAGAGTTCATAGTAAAGGTCGCCGTAAATTTTATCGGCAAGCCCGCATTCACAGAGGGCGTGCATAATATGCTGCTCAAAAACCGCTGTTGAGCCGGTGGCGCACTTTGTAACAAGTTCGGGTGAAATCGGATACCTGCGGGCGATCTGAAGGGTCATCATCTGGCTCGCTCTCTTACGGGCCGCAATGTTTCTGTGGCAGAGGCCTTCGAGTCGGTCGGGGCTGTCTGCAAGATAACAAATAATTTCCGCATATGCTTTCCGCTTAGAATCATAAGAGGATATCTCAACACCCGGTATGACATTGACGCCCTTACGCGCGCCGATTATCTTACCTCTTACCGTGCCCGCCTGACAGTCTCTGTCTGTAATTGCAATGGTGTCGATACCTCTTTTTTGGGCAAGAACGATAAGGTCGTCAATTCCCATAGAGCTGTCCGACAATTTTGTATGGCAATGTAAATCTCCAATCATACCCTAAACCTCTCTGAAATGTCGCAGATACCCGCAATATACTACATATTATACGGCATATTATTCCAAATTTCAAGTCTTTTTAAATTATTTTATTAATTTATTTTATATGCTTTTAAAAACCGATACAATATGCTACAATAAACCGAAATGTAATTTTCGGGGGTGAAAGATTGAAAGTCGCAATCGGACTCAGCGGAGGCGTTGACAGCGCGGTTGCCGCTCACCTGCTTCTTGAAGACGGCCACGAGGTAACGGGAATTATAATGCGCCTCAAACCGGGCGATTCTTCATCAGACGATATCGCGGATGCAAAAGCGGTGGCCAAGCATCTCGGTATTGAGCTTAAGGTGCTGGACCTGAGAGATGAATTCAGGGAAAAGATCGTTTTACCCTTCTGCGGTGAATATGCAAACGGCAGAACGCCCAATCCGTGTATAGAATGCAATGCTTTAATAAAATTCGGCGCAATGCTTAACTATGCGCTTGAATCCGGCTGCGATAGGATTGCTACGGGGCACTATGCCGGTATAACTGCCGATAACGGTCTGTATCAGCTGAATAAAACAGATTCGCCCAAAGATCAATCATATTTTCTTTACAGACTCAATCAATTTCAGCTTTCCCATATTGTTTTTCCGATTGATTCCATGACAAAGCAGGACACAAGGAGGATAGCCGCTCAGGCGGGAATACCGGTAGCGGTAAAGAAAGACAGCCTTGAAATCTGCTTTGTGCCGGATAACAATTATCATGGGTTTCTTTCATCAATGGGCATCACCTCAGAACCCGGTAATATAATCGGAACAAACGGAGAAATCCTCGGAAAGCATAACGGTATCACGGGCTTTACCGTAGGACAGAGAAAGGGCTTGGGCGCATACGGAAAACCGATGTTTGTTACAAGCATAAACGCGACGGACAATACCGTTACAATCGGAGAAGAAGGCAGTCAGTACAGCTGCGGTCTTACAGCCGACAGGCCTTCATTTATCAGCGGCTCAATCCCGTCGGAGCCATTCCGCGCAAAAGTTAAAATCAGATACAGGGCAATTGAGCAGCCCTGTCTGATAACTCCGTTTGAGAACGGATTCAGGGTTGACTTTGACGAACCTCAGCGTTCCGTTTCACCGGGACAAAGCGCGGTAATTTATGACGGAAATACCGTCATAGGCGGGGGCAGAATTATCAAACAAATCAACTGAAACGGGAGATACGGTTTTGGAGAAAACACAAAAAACGCAGCCCGAATTCAGACAGGTCACGGTGATGATACTTATGAGTATCTTCCAGCTTGTCTGCGCAGTCTGCGTTATTTCCGCAGAAAAAACAGTTAATCTTCATCTGGTCTACATTTTTTCCGGCTTCATCGCTGCAGAATGGCTATATATGATGTTCGGCGTGATGATAACGGGCAACGACTATTTTGAGCTTGAAGCCATAGCTTTTTTCCTTTCTGGAATAGGGCTGACTGTTTGCGCCTCTTTTAACGAAACCTTTGCAATAAAACAAATAATCGCGATAGGACTAGGCCTGCTGACCTATATATTTATTCTTCTTATTATCAAGGATGTACGCATTGCTTGTGCGTTGAGATACCCCGCTGCAATACTGTCGGTTTTGCTGCTTATCTCCAACCTCATACTTGCAAAAACAGTGAACGGAACTTTAAACTGGATTGAAATCGGACCGTTTTCATTCCAGCCGTCCGAGCTCGTCAAGGTTGCTTTTATACTTGTCGGCGCCGCTTCACTTGATAAACTTCTGTCAAATATAAGCATTGTAAAATATATAGTGTATTCTCTTTCCTGTGTGGGCCTTCTGTTTCTCATGCGGGATTTCGGAACCGCCCTTATTTTCTTTTTTACATTTATTCTTATTGCATATATGCGTTCCGGAGATGTTAAGACCATTTTTCTCATATGCGCGGTTGCGCTTATGGGAGCAGTTCTCATAATCTCCTTCAAGCCCTATATTGCGGGCAGATTTGAGGCATACCGTCACATCTGGGAAATGAAAAACGAAGGCGGTTATCAGCAGACAAGAGTACTGATTTATTCTTCATCCGGCGGTCTTTTCGGCTTAGGACTGGGAGACGGAAAACTCAGAAATATTTTCGCCTCGTCAACTGACCTGGTATTCGGACTTATCTGTGAGGAAATGGGGCTGATAATCGGGTTTGCAGTTCTGTTTTCCTTTGCATGCATAGCTATATTTGCGGTTAAAGCCGCAGGATATTCCGCATCCGCTTTTTATGCCATAACTGCTGTTTCCGCTGCGGGAATGCTTCTTTTCCAACTGTCATTGAATGTATTCGGTATTACCGACCTTCTTCCCCTGACGGGAGTCACTCTTCCTTTTGTAAGCAGAGGAGGTTCCAGTATGATTTGCTCCTGGGGCATCCTCGCATATATCAGAGCCGCCGGCGCGCCGTTTAAATTGCCGCCTTCGGATATATCGGTGAATAAACGCAGAAAGAAGGACAAAGCGGCATGAAAAAGACAATGAAAAGGGCACATATTGTTTATGTGCTTATAGCCGCCTTTCTGTGCGGAGTGATATTCCTGGGCGTTGAGTATGCTTTAAATGCGCCGACCTGGGCAACGGACAGGGCAAATACTCATATATTTACCCGGGGTATAATGACCACGGCAGGTAAAATTCTTGACAGAAACGGTGAAATATTGGCCGAAACAAAAAACGGAAAAAGAGTTTTTTCAGATTCACCGGGAACAAGAAAAGCCTGTCTCCACATAGTGGGCGACACATCGGGCTTTATCTCCACGGGCACTCATTCGTTTTACAGGAGTCAGCTTTCGGGCTATAACTTCTTTGACGGAATATACGGTCTCAAGCACGGAGGAAGAGAAAGCAACATAACGCTGAATATAGATTCGGAAGCAAACAGAATTGCCTTCGAATCATTCGGAGAATACAATGGCACAATAGCCGTTTGCAACTATAAAACCGGAGAACTTGTTTGCAGCGTATCAAAACCAACGTATGATGTCAACAATGTACCGGAAAAACTCAGGACCTCGCCGGAATATGAGGGTGTTTTTCTCGACAAGGCCGTTTCGGGTATTTACACCCCGGGGTCAATAATGAAAATCGTGACCGCGGCTTGTGCCCTTGAGAATATACCGGATATCGGTTCTCGCAAATTTGAGTGTAAAGGCGAGTTCAGCACATCAGACGGCACAATCATATGCACAGATAAGCACGGAACAATTTCGTTTCAGCAGGCATTTAACCAGTCCTGTAACTGCGCTTTCGGGCAGATAGCGCTTGAACTCGGAGCTGAAAAACTGACGTCAACGGCAGAGGCGCTGGGCTTTAACCGCTCACTGAGCGCCAAGGAAATTCCGTTAGTAAAAAGCAGATTTCATCCCAAAGCGTCAAGCAAAGCGGATACAGCCTGGGCCGGCATAGGGCAGTCAACCACCTATGTAAACCCCATACATTTTCTTTCTGTTATGAATGCTATTGCAAACGGAGGTACGGGGTTTTCGCCTGACAGGATAAAGACCATGGGGTTTGCGGGCGAATTTGTCGGACGCATTCCCGAGACAATGGTTAAAATGAATCCCGAAACAGCGGCTGAACTTAAAACCATGCTTCGCAACGCCGTCAGGGATAAATACGGAGATGACAGATTTCCCGACCTTAAAATGTGCGGAAAAACAGGAACCGCCGAAATAGAAGGGAAAAAGAGCACATCCGTCTTTGTCGGTTTCTCATCAAGAGAAGACCTGCCGCTCGCGGTCATCTGCTTTGCCGAAGAGGCAGGCTGGGGAAGCGGAGCCGCCACAAGAATATCAAACGCGGTATTACAATACTTTCTCAAATATTACGCTTAGGAAAGGAACAGGCTTATGAATAACGGTTCATCTTCACATATAGTCTACGGCGGAGACTACAACCCCGATCAGTGGATTAAAACAAAAGAGGTATGGGATGAAGATATCCGACTTATGAAACTTGCGCATATAAACAGCGCAACTGTCGGAATATTCGCCTGGTCCCTCCTTGAACCGCAAGAGGGAGTGTTTGACTTTGACTGGCTCGATGAGATTGTTGAAAAACTGTATGACAACGGTATTTCCGTTATCCTCGCCACACCTTCCGGGGCACGCCCGCCGTGGCTTTCCGAAAAATATCCGGAAGTACTCAGAGTAGAGGAAAACGGTATCAGAAACGAATACGGAGTACGTCACAATCATTGCCTTACCTCCCCTGTTTACAGAGAAAAGGTCAGCATAATAAACCGCAAGCTTGCTGAGCATTTCAAAGGGAACCCGGCGATAAAAATGTGGCATATTTCAAATGAATACAGCGGAGAATGTCACTGCCCGCTTTGTCAGGAGGCTTTCAGGAAGTGGCTGAAAAAAGAATACCATAACGATATAAACGAGCTTAACGATAAGTGGTGGGGCGGATTCTGGAGCCATAACTACACAGATTTCAGCCAAATTAATTCTCCAAAATCACGGGGTGAAAACCACGTATCCGCTCTGAAACTCTGCTGGAAAAGATTTGTCACCGACAGCCATATTTCATTTTATGAGAATGAGATTGCTCCACTGCGTGAACTCACTCCCGATATCCCCGTAACAACCAATTTTATGAATATGTATGACGGGATTGACTATCAGAAATTTGCCTCCCATGTCGATACGGTTTCCTGGGATAATTATCCCGATTGGAGCAATGGCAATACTGCTCGTACGGCAATTAACACCGCCTTTGCGCACGACGTCTTCCGCTCAACGAAGGGCGGAAAACCGTTTTATATGATGGAAAGCACACCTTCGGTTGTAAACTGGAGGCAGGTTAATAAAATACCCTCGCCCGGCACTCAGGAAATAACTTCAATTCAAGCTCTCGCTTACGGCTCGGACAGCGTCCAGTACTTTCAGTGGAGAAAGAGCCGCGGCGGCCACGAAAAATATCACGGAGCCGTGGTCGGGCACGACGGGACGGAAAACACAAGAGTTTTTTCCGAAGCCGCACATACGGGCGAAATTCTTGAAAAACTCAGCGATGTTGCCGGAAAACAATCTGAAGCTGAGGTCGCAATAATCTGCGACTGGGAAAATAAATGGGCAACTGACTTTTTCTGCGGTTATAACAATAACCGGAGAGATTATTTTGACGAATGCAAAAAATGGTACATTCCCTTTTACAAAGCCGGCATAACCGTTGATATTATTCCGGAGGATGCCGACTATTCCGGTTACAAAGTAATCATTGCTCCCTTCCTTTATATGCTTAAGGACCAAACTGAAGAAAGAATAACTTCTTATATAAAAAACGGCGGATGCTTTGTATCAACCTATCTTTTCGGGGTAACCGACAAAGATGACAGATGTTTCCTCGGAGGATTTCCCGCAAACGGACTTAAAGATGTTTTCGGCATAAGCGTTGAAGAAACCGACGCTCTGCCGGACGACCTGATTTACAAGGCCTCTTTCGGCGATAAATTCTATGATGTCAGGCATATTTGCGATATCATCCGTCCAAACGGCGCGCAGATACTCGGGGAATACAAAAGTGATTTCTACTCCGGCACTCCCTGCGTTACCTTCAATAAATTCGATGAAGGCAAAGCCTACTGTGTCGCATTCAGAAATGAGGGAGATTTTGCCCGTGATTTCTGTTCTATGCTCATTGAAAGCAACAGAATAAAGTCCGCGGTTAACTTCAACATTCCGGACGGAATCGGCATCAGAAAAAGAGGAGATTTCATTTTCGTTATGAATTTCTCAAACGAGATGAAGATTATCCCCTTCCCCATTTATTATACAGATGTAATTACAGGCGAACTTGTTTTCGGCAAAACCAGACTCGAAGCAAACAAATATCTGATAGTGAAAGAAAAGAAAGAAAATGAGTGATATCTGCAGCAACTTTACAGCCTACCCTGCCCCGTGTTCATATGAATTTGAATGCCGCGATGACTGCCGGCTGAAAATATATGAAGGACAGGATTCCAATGTATTCGGAAAATATATCGATAATCTGAAAAATGACGGATTGAATTTAATCAGCTACAGAGAAATACAGGGCAATATATTTGCGGCTTTCACGGGCAAGGCAAATCTTACTCTCCTTTATACCCCCTGCGACAAAACCGTTAGATTAACCGCAAGCCGGGAAAACAGGTTTCCTTCCTTTACAAAACAGGATTGCAAAGGAAACGGACAGACAAAGTTTTATGCTTTTGAAAACGACCAGACGCTTATAGATTGCGGAATGTGCCTGATGATTCAGTGCCCCGATGACAGCTTTTTCCTCGTTGACAGCGGTCATTATCTTCAAATGAACGACAACGACCGCATTCATAAATTTATGCGGGACAGAACTCCGGAAGGGAAAAAAATCGTCATTAACGGCTGGTTCATCACTCACGCCCATTCGGACCACATTTCAAAACTGATTGACTTTTTGAAATACAATACCGACGATGTTATCATAGAGGGTTTTTATGAGAATCTGCTTCCCTGTGATTATCCGAACAGCGACTGGGAATTCGAAGAAAAAGAACTTGCAAGAAAGCTCTTCCGCGTCCTCGACGGTTATCCGGCTCCGGTTTACAAGCTTCACACAGGTGAAAAATTCTACGTCCGTAATCTCTCATTTGAAGTGTTATCAACTTTTGAGGATATTATCCCCGAATTCATCGATGACTATAACGACTCTTCAACCGTTCTGATGCTTGAAGCGGAAAACACAAAAATATTCATACCCGGGGATGCCGCTGTCAAAGCAGATAGGATTATGCTCCGCAGGTACAGGGAACCGCTCGAATGCGACATCGTTCAGGTTTCGCATCACGGTCATACAGGACTGAGCGCGGAAATGTACGAAAAACTGAGCGCAAAGGTATCCGTATTCCCTGTTACACGTATATTCTTTGAAGATGAATATGACAGGAATGATGCAAACAGGAAAGCTGTTGAAATCGCAGACGAATACTTTGTTACAGGAGACGGCACCATTGAAATAACTCTTCCGTATAAGACAGGGAGTGCAAAAGCGCTGCCTGACGAAACTTTTGAGGATTTCGCAAAAATCAAACGTCTCTGGAGATATGATTACCCAAAGGAAAGAATGGACAGGCTGTATAAAACATTTTTATCCAATTCGGGGAGCCTGGAAAATACACTTATCCCCGCAAGCCCCGAAGGTTGGATAGAGCCAAAGCCGCCGACAGACGAATAATAACGGGAGAATAATATGAATATTATAAGAATAATTACAGCGCTGATTATGGCAGTAATCCTTCCGCTTATGAATCTGACAGCGGCTGACAAAGACAGGAAGGAAGGAACTTATTCTGAAATGCCCGCAATTGAAAAACAGAAACGTACATTTTGCGAATTTGAGCCCGGCGAGAACGATATTGAAGTTTACCCGGAAGAATCTCCGGCTCAGATTATTGAGATAATAAAGGAAAAAAGAAATTCGGGTAATTCCGATATAATTACAGTTTACCTTCACGAAGGAAACTATAATACAGGCGAAGTGTTGGATTTAACCGGGCTTAAAAATGTCAGCTTCTCTGCCTGCCCCGGTGAAAGAGTTTCATTTTCAAGCGGCGCGGTCTTTGATGAATGGAGAGAAGAAACGGTAAACGGTGTTAAGGCATTTGTGACAGATATTCCGGAAAATATGGAATTCAGTTCTCTGTATAACGGCGACAGGCGTCTGGATTTGACAAGATATCCCGAAAAGGGCTTTCTCACCGTTAAAGACCGTGATGACTCCACTGCCCTGTTCACAGAAGAAAACACCCCTTGGGAATACACCAGAGGAGATTTCGCCTTTTATACCGATACTGATATGGAGTTCACCTCGTTTTACAATACCGGGGATGTACGGCTGAAACTGATGCATTACTGGTTTTGCGAAAGAACTCTGCTGACAGCATTCGACGGTAAAAAGATTTCGTTTCTTACTCCTGCTTCAATGCTTATCCGCCCGGGTGACAGATATTTTCTTGAGAATGTCTTTGAGATGCTTAAAAAACCCGGCCAATGGTATGCGGACAGTAAACTGAACAAGCTTTATTACATACCCAAAGACGGGGAAACAGCAGAATCATTATCATTGTTCGCTCCACTGACACCGGGAATATTAAACATCGTCAATTCGGAAAACATTGCATTTAACAACATCACTTTTGAGCGCACGGATCAGACTTTTTCCGCACCGGATGAAGACAACGGCCGGCTCGGTATATACGGGATGCTTTTCCCCCAGGGAAACCTTGAATGCAAAGGGGCCGCAGAGGTAGTTGACTCAAGCGGTATAAGCTTTATTAACTGCGATTTTCTGAATATCGGAAATACCGGAATCCGTTTTACCGGCACAAACAAAAGCTGCAATGTAACCGGATGTATGTTTAAAAACATCGGATGCAATTCTGTGTTTATAAACGGAATAAACACGGCAGATAAATCAAAACAAACCTCCGATATCAATGTTGTTGACAATCTCATTGACGGCTACGGAAGAAACTTCCCCTCGGGAATCGGCATACTCTTAACTCACGCCGTCAACTGCAAATTGAGAAACAACGAGATAAGAGACGGATATTACACAGCCATATCGGTCGGCTGGGTCTGGGGTTACTCCGAGCAGCATACGACGGATAATATTGAGATTTGCGATAACCTGATTTATGATATAGGTCAGGGAATGCTCAGCGACATGGGCGGAATATATACCCTCGGTATTCAGCCGCACACCGTGATCAGCGGAAATGTGATTCATAATGTTGCCGCCGACCCGGGCGAAGGCGGATACGGCGGCTGGGGAATATATCTTGATGAAGGATCATCCGGAATACTTGTTGAAAAAAACCTCGTCTTTGATTGTGGTTCCCAGAGCTTTCACCAGCATTACGGCAAAGATAACAAAATTCAGAACAACATTTTTGCTCTGAGCAAAATATCACAAGTCAAATCTACAAGGAAAGAAGAACACAACGAGTTCAGCCTTGAGAGAAATATAATACTTGCAGATGACACACCTGTATGGGTTGATGCACAGCAAAAGAGTTTCACCGATAACCGGAATCTTTTCTGGGATCTTAAAAACGGCAGGCACATCTTCGGAATGTTCGGCAACACGGGAAAAAAGATTGACAGAATGTTTAAATCAACAATGGAAATGTACGGCTGGCTGGATAATGCGGTCTATGAAGATCCTATGTTCAGGGACCCCGAAAACGGAGATTTCACACTGGCGGAAAATTCACCCGCATTTGCTGAAATAGGATTTGAATCATTCAACTATAACAGCGCCGGAACATTATCTGATTTTTCTTAGACTTATAAAACAGCAAAAGGCACCCGGATAAAAAACGGGTGCCTTAATCTGTTGTTTGATTTTATGCTGCGGGAGTATTCTCGTCAGGAGTTTCGGGAACAGCAGGCGCTGTCGTTGTTGTTGTGGTGGTGGGAGCCTCTGTCGTTGTGGGAGCCTGAGTTGTAGTGGGAGCCTGAGTCGTTGTGGGAGCGGCAGTTGTGCTCTGCGCCTTTGTGGTATTATTGAATGACTCGTAGCCCACAAAACAATCATGATAGATTGTATGCCAAAGAACATAGACATCCTTGCCGCTCATATAATAGGAGTCATTGACAAGATTGTCGGCGGCCGCCGCACGCGAGAATCCGCTCTGTTTAAGACCCTGGACAAAGATATTTGCCATTTCTTCCGTCTTGAATGTGATTCTGTTCTTTGTTTTAAGTTCTATACGGGGAGCAGTATATTTCTGAAGCTGGCCTCTCACAAAGCCTGTTGCCCACCAATATGTATCATAAGGACGGGTAAATACCTTCTTGAACTGGCCCTTTCCGCCCTGGCAGTAATAACAGTCAAGCTGCATCTTCATCCAGTCGGACTTCTCGGCACAGTTGAAGTGATTGATGTCTCCGGTTCCGCCTTTATAATCGTTAAGATCACAGGTGTAGATACCAATCTCGGCGCCGATAAGAACATAACCGTACTGGCCTTTCCAGAACTGTATCATCCAGTTCTTTCCGCCATACTGGAAACGGATTCTGACCTGGTCAATATACATAGCGGCAACAGGAGCCCACTTATCGTAAACTTCGTTGTAGCCAACGCCTTTCTGCCAGCAGTCCTTATCGTCGCAGTAATAATAACCGTCGGAGGAATAGCGGTAACCGAGGAATGATGATTTTGCATCGTCACCTATCTGGCGCTCAACGAACTTCGGCTCAGAAGTCTGCTTTGCGGTTGTTTTAGCCTTGACTGTCTTCTTGGTGTTTTTCTGTGCCGCTTTCTTTGTGGCATTGATTACTTTGCTTATGGCTTCTGTGACGGATTCCGTCTCGGAAACCGTTTCGGAAGCTTCGGGCACAGAGTAAGACGGCTCTTCATATTCATAGGTGCTTTCAGTTGTCGACTCAATTTCGGCAACCTTGTTGCCGGAGCCGAGCGCGTTTTTGATTTTCGGGACGGCAATAACCGAACCGACAATAACAAGCACCGCACATGCCGCTATGATTATTATGCTTTTTTTATTCATTGCTAACCCTCCGGTTTATTAAGTTCTGACATCCTGCCAGACAAAGATCACATCTCTGTCGCTTCTCTTGCAGGTGTCTTTGACAGTTGGATTAAACGTCTTGACCGAATTGAATCCCGCTTTGATAAGAGAGGACTCAAAAGCTGAAGCCTGTGTCTGATCCTTAAACGTGATTCTGCAAAGAATACGCAGCGGTGAAGAATCACGCTTGTTTTTTAGCTGGCCGTCAACATAACCCGTCAGCCACCAGTGGGGTTCATACTTTCTGGTAAACTGAGGAATGTAATTGCCGTTACCCGCTTCATCCCAAAGAATGGTCATTTCCATATTCAACCAGTCGCTTTTATCGGCACAATTATAGTGCCCGATAGCAGAAGAAGCGTTCTCATCGCGGGTATAGATTCCGACTTCACCGCCTACTGTTCCTACATCTCCGGAAATATACTGTCCTTTCCAGAGCTGAATCATAAACGCTTCGCCGCCGTAATTGAACTTTATACGCGCAGTATCGATGCTGAAATCAATAAGATTTGCTCCTGCGTCATAAAGAACATTGTAGCCGAATTTCCTCTGCATACAATCCTCAGCGGTATCATCGTTGAATATGTAATTCTTAGGTCCCCAAACCTTGTAGCCTTCCCTGTAAAGCCCTACTATTGACATATCGGGAGAAAGATTCTCACTCACGGCGTATGTTACCGGAGCAACGCCCTTTTTGAGATCTTCATCCTCAAGCTCGGGAACTGTCACATCACCGGGAGCCGCGGTTGTTGACGCCGGTTTAGTAGTGGAAGCGGCAGCGGTTGTGGTTTCGGTTTTACTCTCCCTGACGGCAGTGGTTGATATGACCCTGGTCACGGCTTCGGTTATTGCATTCTGAGCCGTGGTAATGGCCTGTGTTACTCCCCCTGCCCCGGTTGTGCTTTCCGCAGTTTCAGTCGGAATCTGAGAAGTTTCCGGGATGGATGAAGGAGTTTCCGAAGAAGAAGAAAACTCTGTGGTAAACCCGGTCTGAAACTCAGTCGACACATCTTCTGTTTTGTATTCACTCTGATAACCGGTTGAAGGTGTAACAGCTTCTTTTTTCACGTCCTTCGCTTTGAAACCCAGAACTCCGATAACCGCCGCAAGGCTTAACACGACGGCAGCAGTACCTATCGCTGCTGTATTTACTTTCTTACTCATTCTTCCCCTCCTTTTTCTGAGAGAGCTTTTATTTGATGCTGAACTGCTCAATGACAGTTCAACGGATAGTAAAATGGTGGAGATGGCGGTAATCGAAACCGCGTCCGAAAAATCTTTGCAGGGACTTTCTACGAGTGTATCATACCATTTAAAATTCCCTCGCCAAAACGCCGGTATGCGGGCTTGGAAGCTCAGTATCCGGATAAGTCATGACGGGATATCCGGAATTACCCGTTCACGTTCACTGCTTATCGACGCCCCTTATGCGGCCGCAGTCCTCCGCACAGAGACGGCTGCTTAATTAAGCAGCAAGAGCAACTTTAGTGTTGTCGTTTAAATTTAAGTTTTACGGATTTTAAAGCGGTCCCGCCCCGCTACTCGCTTATCCGGGATCGAATTCCCCGTCGAAATCCTTTCATCCCCATTTCTTTGTTTTCCCGGCAAATCGTGCCGGTTTAGAATCTGACAGACCTCTCAATCTTTCTCTGCGCTTCTTTCTGAGCGGCCGCCTCACGCTTGTCATACAGTTTTTTGCCTTTGCACAGACCAATTTCCAATTTGGCTCTGCCCTTGCTGAAGTAAAGAGAAAGCGGAATAATCGTCAGGCCTTCCTGCTTTACTTTGGAATATAACTGTCTGATTTCCTTTTTATGCATCAGAAGCCGCTTTACTCTCAAAGGGTCTCTGTTAAAAATATTGCCTTGCTCATAGGGACTTATGTGCATACCGTTCGCAAATATCTCGCCGTCTATAATCGAACACCAGGAATCTTTAAGGTTTACCTTGCCTTGGCGTATCGACTTAACCTCAGTACCGAACAGCTCAATGCCTGCCTCGTATTTTTCAAGGATGAAATATTCGTGGTACGCCTTTTTATTTTGAGCAACGGGTTTATTACCCTCTGTTTTGCCCATAACGCTTCCTTTCACAGCTTCTGCTAATTATTAGTATATAAAAATTACAATTTTGTCTCAATTATATTAAAATTTTTTTAATTTTGTCTGCGATCTGCCGTTTTGGGCAGAAGAGCGCTTCTTCTCATAAAAATCTTTCTTTCTGGCGGCGTTTTCACGGGCTTCCTTTTTCTGAGCCGCCGCCTTTTTAGCCTTCACATTTGCAAGCGGCTTGGTCTTCTTTTTGGAAGTACTTTCGACCTGCTTTTTATTAAGTTCGGGATTCTCCTTATATAAAACAATGATGCCGCCGATAACCTGTATAACCTCGCTGCCGGTTGAAGCGGCGAGTTTTTCCGCGAAATCTCTCGGAGAATCGGGCGCGGAATCGAGCAGAACTTTTATTTTAATGAGTTCCTTTGTTCTGAAAGAGTCAAGCGTCTGCGCTGTGAGAGCCTGAGTCATACCGTTTTTTCCTATTTGGAATTCGGGCTCAAGTGAGTTTGCCATTGCCCTGAAATGTGCTCTTTCCTTACTTGTCATTTCTCCGCTCCAACTCTTTCACAAATAATTTGAGCGCCTTGCCCCTGTGACTGATTGCGTCTTTTTCGTCAGCGGTAAGCTGAGCCATAGTTTTTTTATAGCCGTACTCATCCGGAAAAAACAGAGGATCATAACCAAAACCGCCGTCACCGATATACTCATAACCTATTCTGCCCCTGCACTCACCTCTGACGGTTATCTTTTCACCGTCCGGATAAACGCAACAAATTACGCTGACATAACCGGCTGACCTCTTTTCATTAGGAACACCTTCAAGATTTCTGAGCAGCAACTCGTTATTGAGATCGTCATTGCCGTGATCACCCGAGTATCTCGCCGAATAAACGCCCGGTGCCCCGTTCAGATAATCAACGGCCAGTCCGGAATCGTCGGCTATACATGGGTATCCGCTCTCTTTGCAGGCGGTATCCGCTTTGATAAAAGCGTTTTCTTCAAAAGTTGTACCTGTTTCGTCGGGATCGGAAAGGGTTATTCCGAGCTCCTCGGCAAGATGTATTTTCAAGCCGAGAGGCGCAAGTATCCGGCACAGTTCATCTCTTTTTTTCAGATTGTGAGTAGCTATAATGTAGTCCATAAAAACTCAGTCATCCCTTTCGGAATCCACAAACAGACTTTCGGCAAAATCTGCGGGAACAAACGGTCTCATATCATCTATTCCTTCGCCGACTCCTATGAATTTTACCGGAACTTTCAAATCATTCTTGATTGCAAGAACTACACCGCCCTTTGCGGTACCGTCTAGTTTGGTAAGTATAATGCCCGTAATCTCGGCAACATCAAGAAATTCCTTTGCCTGGTTGACGGCATTCTGACCGGTTGTGGCATCAAGAACAAGAAGAATCTCTCTGTCGGCGTAAGGAAGCTGTCTGTCCATTACGCGGTAAATTTTATTGAGCTCGTCCATCAGATTTTTCTTGTTGTGGAGTCTGCCCGCCGTATCGCAGATTATAATATCTGCATTTCTTGCCTTACCGGCTTCAATGGTGTCAAAAACGACGGCAGCAGGATCGGCTCCCTCTTTATGCTTGACAATGTCAACTCCGGCCCTTTGCGCCCAGATTTCGAGCTGATCGATGGCCGCGGCCCTGAAGGTATCGGCGGCGCCGAGAATAACCTTTTTGCCCTCAGATTTAAACATTGCGGCAAGTTTGCCTATTGAAGTGGTTTTGCCTACGCCGTTGACGCCGATAACAAGAATGACGGAGGGTATGGTTATCATATCGACCTCTTCTCCGCCTGAAAGAATATCCGAAACGATATTTTTGATTTCGGTCTTAACATCATCGGCTTTATGAAGATTCTTTTTGAAAACAACATCACGGAGTTTGTCTACTATCTCTTCGGATGTTTTTACGCCGACATCGGCCATAATCAGTATTTCAAGAAGATCATCGTAAAATTCATCGTCTATTTCATTTTTGCCGTAAAGAGCCGAATTTATGGCGCCCGACATACTGTCGCGTGTTTTTTTCAGCCCTTTGTTGAGTCTGTTGAAAAAGCCCATTTGTTATTGCTCCTTGGCGTTCTTAATGATGTTTTCAACTGTCTTGCGCAGTGACGCATCTCTGTCTATCATAGGTAAAGTTTTGTTGAGAGCGTAATGAATCGCCGTTCTGTCTCTTCCGCCGAAAAACTCGCTGATTTCCTGCTGAGTAAGGTCGGTACACTCTCTTATGGCGAAAATAGCAATCTGCCTTGCCTTCGCGGTTTTGGCATCTTTCTTTTTGGAAACGATATCGGAATTCGGAATACCGAAAGCTCTCGCCGTTTCCGAAATGATTTTGCCGACAAGTTCATTCACAGGCAGGCCTTCGCTCGCTATATCCCTGATGGCGTTCTGGGCAAGAGCTATTGTGATGGGTGAACCCTCAAGATTAATCAACGCATGAATCTTCTTCACGGCGCCTTCAAGCTGTCTTATGTTTGTCTTGACCTTTTCCGCGATATATTCGACCACATCACCGGGAATTTCCATATCCAGTTCGGCAGCCTTCTGCTGAATAATCGCCATTCTCGTATCGAGGTCGGGAGTAGATATATCGGCCATAAGTCCCTGCTCAAACCTTGAGCGCAAACGGGCGTCAAGAACCGTCATCTCTTTGGGAGTGGAATCGGATGTAAGAACAATCTGCTTGCCGTCTGCGGTAAGGGAATTGAAGGTGTGGAAAAACTCTTCCTGTGTAGACTCCTTGCCGGCAATGAACTGAATATCATCAACAAGGAGAATATCGCAGTTTCTGAATTTTTCACGAACTGTATCCATATTCTTGTTTTTCAGTCCGTCCATTATGTAGTTGACAAAATCTTCACCGGTTGTAAATATTACATTTGCATCGGCATTCTTCTTGAGCACCGCGTTCTTGATAGCGCAGAGCAAATGAGTCTTACCGAGACCCGATGAACCGTAAATAAACAGCGGATTATACTTTACGACAGGTGTCTCCGAAACAGCCTGAGCGGCGGTATAGGCAAACCTGTTTGACGGGCCGACTACGAAAGTTTCGAAGGTGTTATTCTCAGAGCCGTAGAAGTTATCGTTATTCTCCTTTTTATCAAAGGTCAGTTCACGGTCGGGGTCAACCATTATTATTTCAACGTCGAGGCCTGTGACAGTCCTGAAGGCTGAAGAAAGTTCATCTCCGAACTGCTTCTCAATAATATTCTTCTTAAATTCGCTGACTTCAAGCACGACTCTTTTTCCGTCGAAACTGTTTATTTTTATCGGCGCAAACCAAATATTAAAAATGACCTCGCTGAGATCCTGTTTGAGAACCTCACACACAAGGTTCCACATCTCATTTAATGATTCCATCTGAATTCTCCTAACAATTCATATCGGGTGAAATCACCCAAGGCTATACGGGGATAATCTCCCAGTTTAACCATACTCGTTATATAATATAGCACATAGAACTATGATTTTCAAGCAAATATTAATATTTATATAGTATTCAACTACTGATACCAAAAGAAAAAAAGTGGAAATAACCGACCGAAATCCGGCATCAACTATATGTATGCATTTTCTTTCACCGCACCTCTAAAAGTAGTTGAAATAATAATATAGAGATGATATAATAATTTTTGAATAAGCGGAAGGTGAACGTCAAATGAGTAATTACATCAAGCATTTTTTGACTGTCACATGTCACAGAAACAAGGTATTGATAAATTGCATAAAGGCCGGCATTCCCCTTCAGGGGCTGATGCACGACCTTTCAAAATACTCGCCTACCGAGTTCATTCCCGGAGGAAAATATTATCAGGGATTCAGAAGTCCTAATGAGAAAGAACGCGAAACAGTCGGTCATTCGGCAGCCTGGATGCACCACAAAGGCAGAAACAAACATCATTTTGAGTATTGGACAGATTACGATTTCAAAACCAAAACCGTTAAGCCTGTTCCGATGCCGGATAAATACATTGTTGAAATGTTCTGCGATCGTGTTGCCGCAAGCAAGAATTATATGGGAAGCAACTACAGCAACGAAAGCCCGCTCAATTATTTTCTCAAAGGCAAGAAAACCAGGTTTATAGACTCCGGAACATCCGATAAGATAGAATTTCTTTTGAGAATGCTTGCGGAAAAAGGAGAAAAGGAAACTTTCACTTACATAAGAAAGCGGTTCTGACGTACCACACGGGAGGAAAGATAGTATGAAAAAACTCATTGCGCTTGCACTGTGCCTCACTCTTTTGTTTACCCTGGCTTCCTGTGAAATCCCGGGCAAAACACCGAAACCGGAAGAAACCGAAACGGAAACGACTCAGCTCATAACTGTTCCCGAAAAGGAGCCGGTGAGTTTTGAGGATGCGACTCACGAGCTCAGCATTGCTCTCACAATCGGCCTCAGATACACCATAAACGAAGACTCCCTTAATTATCCATCATCCCTGTGGGATATTTTCGGATGGTTCTGCGCATACTCTTCAAAGAAAGGCCATTATAAAGAACTGACGGAAAACCAGATAAGTTCTCTTCAGTATGCAATCAGGCCCGGCAAGACGCCCTTGAATCTGCCTGAAGGCTGGGACGGATCGGGCTGGGTTAAAATTGAGAGAACTGAAAACGGATATGTATATTCCTTCCCCGGGTATGAAAAGAACTTTGACGAGTATTTCGGTAATTTGAAATTTAAAATCAAGGACGATGAAAACAATACAGTCAAAGTAACAGTCACAGATGAAGAAAACGATGTTACCGAAGACTTCGTTTACACATACGCGAAGGACAAAAAGGCAGGAGCAGACTTCCCGTATGTCATTAATTCAATCGAACTGCCCGAGTATGACGGAGCAACCGAATACTCCGCAGACACCTTCACATACAACGATCTTATCGAATCAAACAAAATTTCTTCTTTGCTTGACAAATACACAAGTGTAAAAATTGAAGAAATTAATGAAGAAGGTCCTTCCACTTCCTGGTATTACAGGGAAAACGGTATTTATTATAACGCCTCCGAAACTACAAACCCCAATGGAGAAATACTACACTCCGGCGCTTATGGAAACGCTTACCTTAATGATTGCGGCGATCACTGGATGACTTACGTTGACCCGTACAATGATGGCTATGAAGAGGGCACATACGCTCTTGACTATGCCGTGAACGGAATGTTTTTCTACGGAGAAATTGATGAGGTTGAGGACACAGAAGACGGATTCCTCTTTGAAATCAAAGATGCTTACAACAACGAGGATGACGGCTTCAAAAGAACTTACCTTATTGACAAATCCACCCTTGCCCTCAAAGAGATGAAGGGATTGGAAAACGGCAAAGAGATTTATTCGGTCAAAATCACATACGATGAAGAGCCTGAGGATTACGGCATTTTCGATTCATGGGATGAAGAATTCAGAACCATTACGGTAGTTGAAGAATTCTATAACAGCAAAGGCGAAGTCGCAAACGGCGCCCACGATGTGTCGGTGCCCAAAAACGTTGAGTACTTACCCATGTATGATGAAGAGGTCAATATCTATGTAAACAGCAATTATTCCGGCGAGTACTCATACCCCGGAAATGACATAGATTACTCTATTTATGTTACTAACGCAATGGGATAACATCTGCAAATAAATAATGAAAGAAGGAAAACATATGAAGAAAAAAGCTTTAGCCGTATTCTTTGCGGTAATAATGTTGCTCTCCTCATTTTCGGTATGTATTCATGCAACAGACATTTTTGACTTTTCAACCATTAAGGATTATCTCTACTCCGAAATGGCCAAATGCAACGAATCAATAGATTTGAGTGCATACAACATTCCCAACAGCCCGGAAAACTGGGACGCATTAAAGTACTATGTCAACTGGCTGTTGCCCGAAGCCTATCACATAAGTAAAGAAACCGGTTTGGGAAGTGAAATCTCAGCTACACAAATACTGAATCTTAAACTGGGTTACATTTGCAATGCCGAGCAATACGCAGCAGGTCTTTCGGCATTGAGGGAATCGGTAAATAAAATTATCGCAGGTCTGGACGGTTCTGCATTAAGCGATGCGGAAAAAGCGCTGATTATCCACGACAGAATTGCAACTCTCTGCGAATATGATCTTAAACTCGGAGCCGAAGACCAAAGGTCTTTTACTGCTTACGGATGCCTTGTTAACAGGACCTCTGTATGCGAGGGTTACGTCAAGGCATACATTTACGCGCTCGACAAAATCGGAATAAAATCCTATGCGGCAGAAGCAGCAAACCACGCGTGGAATATGGTCACAATAGGCGGAAAGGATTATCATGTTGACATAACCTCCGACGATCCCACAACCGATACCTACGGTCTTGCTCTGCACGATTATTTCCTTATTTCAACAGACAGGCTGAGCAAATTTACGGATCATAACGGCGGCGTAGGCAATTTCTCCGCTAATGCAACCGATAAAACATATGACAATTATTACTGGACCGATTCAATAACCGAGTTTCAGTTACTCAACTCAAAGCTGTATTACATTGATAACATGACCGGCGCTCTGAATATACGCGAAGGCGACAAATCCACAAAAATTGCCGATGTCGGATACAAAGCAAATATTTCGAGCAAATACGGGAACGGGAAAAACTGCAAAAACTTTGCCCGTCTTGACAGCGACAGCAAATATCTTTACTATTCCAGCGAATCCGAGATATTCAGAATTGACCCCGCAACATCACTCACCGACAGCATCAAGCCGTCCATCGGAGAAAACTATATTTACGGATTTACTCTTGACGGCAGCAAAATTAATTATACACTTCTTGATAAGAAAAACCCCATTAACAGCGACTACACCATAAACACAAAGAGAAGTGCAGCGGAAAATACATTCAGCGCCGAAATCACTCCTCCTCCCACAGACCCGGGAGATCCGGATCCAACCCCCATTACGGATCCTTCAGTTGACGATTCTTTTATCACCATAAAGAACCTCAAATCCAAATTCAATGTAGATTACAAATCCTCTGTTACATTTAACTGTATCTGCTCCGATCCCAACGCCAAAATCGAATGGGTCTGCAGCGGAGCAAGCGGAAAGACAAATGAAGACGGAAGTTACACTGTAAACAGCGCTACAAAAGATTTTGAGATTTACTGCAGAGATACGGTTTCCGGTAAAAGAAGCAGCACTCAGGCGGTTGATGTCAGTACAGGTTTCATTCAGTCACTGATTGCTTTCTTCCGCAGTTTATTCGGTTCACTTCCCGTTTATGTTGATATGAAAAAAGTATAACCGATAAATAAAGAAAAACGGCTCCGGATATTAATCCGGAGCCGTTGGTTTTTTAGGTTAAAGCTGCCTGAACATCAGAGATGCGTTTTCTTTTGTAGCATATTCGTTTACACTCAGCACCTCAAATCTGTTTGTGCTGCTGCCGAAGGTAATCTCAATTATGTCGCCGACTTTGACATCATAAGACGCTCTCTGAGGTTTACCGTTAACGGAAACGTGCTTGGCGTCACATGCGTCATTGGCAACCGTTCTGCGTTTTATTATTCTTGATACCTTCAGATACTTATCAAGCCTCATAAATCCTCCGTTATCAGTCCTTTGCCTTTTTGGCCGCCTTCTGTGCTTTTTTCTCGGCTTTGGCCGCTTTCTCTGCCTCTTTCATTTCCTTGGCTTTGGGGTCGCCCAAATCCACAAGATAAAAGGCGCCGGACCACATTATAACAGCAATAAAAATAAACAAAAATGCATTTTGTAACCCGCACATTGTTATTATCAGCTCAACTGCGCCCTTTGACACTTTGTCTACAACGTTTCCGAGAAGAGATGCCAGCAGCCCCTCTCCGAGCAGCTTGTCAATTAAATAACCGACAACATCAACCTTAGCCGTATATATATCCGTTGATATTGATTTAAAATCAAAAATCATTACAATATCAAGGACCAGACCGGCAATTCCGGTTATAAACATCGGCAGGTGTTTATTGCTGAAACACGACCAGATTATCAGGAAAAGACCCGCCGCAAGCATAAGGATAAAGCAGGCGGCAAAGATAATCAGCCTGACATTAAGAGGATAAAATTCTTTCGGCCATAATATGTTTCCGCCGTTCTTGGCTGTATCCACAATAAACGAAAGGTCATCCTTTCCCGTAAACAGTTTATAGAATCTCAGAATCGAAAACTCTTCCGCAAGACCGACTCCGTCGGTTTTGTTATCCATAAGATTCATAAAGAAACTGTCGAGAGACTCACCTGTTCTGATAATTATGCGCAGGAAATGCACGAACACCGCCGATACAAAAACAAGCACTCCGAGGATGATATTGACTATCCGATATAAATACTTCATAAAATACACCTTTTCATTCTTACTTCCAGGAAGAGTTCAATGCGACAGTTCGGTTGAATACAATTTTACCGGGAGCAGAAAGCTTATCAACACAGAAATATCCCTGTCTCATAAACTGGTAAGTATCACCCGGAACACTGTTTGCTACGCTGCCCTCAACAAGACAGCGGTCAAGGATTTGCAGCGAATCCGGATTGAGGTTGTCAAGATAATTGCCCGATTCATCCCCTGCGGGATTCTCTGTCCTGAACAGTCTGTCATAGAGCCTTACTTCGCATGGAATGCTGTCAACGGCGCTGACCCAATGCAAAGTGCCCTTGACCTTTCTGCCGTCGGGAGAATTGCCGCCTTTTGATTCCGGATCGTATGTACAGTGAAGGCAGACAACATTTCCGTGTTCATCGCATTCATAATCCGTACAGGTTATAAAATACGCGCCTTTAAGACGGACCTCGCTGCCGGGGTAAAGCCTGAAATACTTTTTGACAGGCTCTGCCATAAAATCATCCTGTTCAACATATATCTCTTTTGAAAAACGGATTGTTCTTTTACCGAGTTCGGGCTTATCGGGATTGTTTTCAACCTCGATTTCTTCAACCTTGTCTTCAGGATAATTGTCAATTATAACTTTCAGGGGTCTGAGCACCGCCATTGCTCTGGGCGCATTCTCATTGAGATTATCTCTCACGCACGCCTCAAGCAAGCCGTAATCAACCACACTGTAAGCCTTTGATACGCCTATTTTATCAATAAAGGCTCTGACAGCGGCAGCCGGGTATCCTCTTCTTCTCATTCCGCAGAGAGTCACCATTCTCGGATCGTCCCATCCGTCAACAACACCGCTTTGAACCATTTCTAGGCACTTCCTCTTGCTGGTGACGCAGTAATTTATATTCAGCCTTGCAAACTCAATCTGCCTGGGAGGTTCTTCAAACCCGATTTCATTGATGAACCAGTCATAAAGAGGGCGGTGATTCTCAAATTCAAGCGAACACAGCGAATAGGTTACACCTTCTCGCGCATCCGAAAGAGGATGAGCAAAATCATACATGGGATAAACGCACCATTTATCGCCCGTCTGATGATGATGAACGTGGGCTATTCTGTAAATGACGGGATCTCTCATATTTATGTTGGGTGAAGACATATCTATCTTTGCCCTGAGTGTTTTTTCACCGTCTTTGAACTCTCCCCGGGTCATTCTCTCAAACAGGTCGAGGTTTTCCTCAACGGAGCGCTCTCTGTAAGGACTGTTTTTACCGGGCTCTGTCAGTGTGCCTCTGTATTCCCTTATTTCTTCCGCGGAGAGGTCACAGACATAAGCCTTTCCCTTTTTAATCAGCTTGATTGCACACTCATAGATAAAATCGAAGTAACTAGAGGCATAAAGGCATTTATTCCATTTAAAACCGAGCCACTCGATATCCTCCTTGATGGCGTCAACATATTCGGTATCCTCTTTTGAGGGATTTGTGTCATCCAGTCTGAGGTTACACTCTCCGCCGTACTTTTCGGCCGTGCTGAAATCTATGCAGATAGCTTTGGCGTGACCAATATGCAGATAGCCGTTTGGTTCAGGAGGAAATCTTGTCTGCACTCTGTTATTCACGCCGCGGGCAAGTTCGTCATCTATAATATCATGAATAAAATTTGAGGAGTTTACTGTTTCATCCATTCGGCAACATTCCTTTCCAAAAAGAGGCGGCATATTCAAGGCGACTCTTAATCTCATCACAGCCCAGAATAGTCATTATCGGGTAAAGATCCGGAGTCTGCGCTCTTGATGTAAGCGCAATTCTGATAACGGTAACAACATCACTTACATTGCCTTTGTATTTATCCGGATTCTGCTTGTATTCTTTATTGTCCGAGGCAAAGCCCAGAGAATCGCACATTCCCTTTATGCGATTAAACCAGGTCTCTTTATCATCTTCAAGGCTGAACACTCCTGCATATTCCGAAACGATTTCAACTGCGTCCGCGGGTGATATGTTTTCCGGAAGAACCAGGTCATTCGTATAGAATTCACGAAACATATAAGAGTAATAATCCTTAACCTCGTTCCACTTTGCGATATCCTTCCTGGGCTTGGGGACGTCTCTGTCTATATTCAGAATAGCTACGGTTCTTTCCTTATCGGATGTGAAAGCTGAATACAAATCGGGGTCACGGGTTTCCGCCCAGCCGGTTATTCTTGAATAGACTTCATCTGCGGTCATTGTGGATATTATCTTCTTACTTACATCCCTGAGTTTCATAATATCAAACAGGCAGCCGCTTGAACTCATCTTTTTGAGATTAAAAGGATAATCCTCTGCTGAAACGGCGGGATTTGCTCTGCGCCAATCCTCAAAGCCGGAAGAGATGACGGTGAGAAGGTACTCAATAAGCGCCTCTTTAGGATAACCCTCTGTGATAAAGTACTCAACCGCCGCCTCGGGGTCCTTCCTTTTGGAAAGCTTGCGTTTATCGCCGGTTTCCTCATCAATTTTCATAACCTGCGGAGTATGGGCATATTTGGGAACCCTGAAGCCGCACGCTTTGAAGAGAGCAATATGCTTCGGAACAGACGAGATCCATTCCTCACCTCTGATGACATGAGTAGTATGCATAAAGTGGTCATCGCAAACGTGGGCAAAGTGATACGTGGGAATACCGTCAGATTTAAGAAGAACTTCATCAATAATGTTTTCGGGCATCTCAATCTTGCCGCGGATTACATCATCAAAAAACACTCTTCTTTCCTCGCTCCCGTCGGAACGGAACCTCAGAACCCAGCTTTCGCCGTTCTTGATTTTTTTCTCAATCTCATCATATGTCAGATTTCTGCATTTTGCCCATTTGCCGAAATAGCCTCTGATTGCAGCTCCTTCTTTTTCCTGCTCACTTCTTATCTGATCAAGTTCATCCGCAGAGCAGAAGCAGGGATAGGCAAGACCCTTTTCGACCAGCGACTTTGCAACGGTCTGATAAATCTCAACCCTCTTGCTCTGAGTGTAAGGACCGTAATTTCCTTTTTCGGTTCCGAATCCGGTGACGCCTTCATCAAACTCAACTCCGAAGGCCTTCATTCCGTCAGTGATACCGGAAACTCCGTCTTCTATTTCGCGCTTTTTGTCCGTGTCCTCAATTCTGAGATACGATACGCCGCCGGAAACTTTTGCGGTGAGCACATCAACAAGGGCGCCGAAAAGGCCGCCGATATGAAGGTACCCCGTGGGCGACGGAGCAAATCTGGTTACTCTTGCACCCTCGGGAAGACCTCTGTCAGGATACAACTTCTCATAATAATCCGGTGTTTTATCAATATCAGGAAAAAGGAGCTGAGCCAGTTTTCCGTTAAAATCCGTGTTATCCAAATCAAACTCTCCTAAGTGAAAATTTATCTATCCGAGTATAAAACCGAAAAGGCCGTAAGATACGGCCGCCATAATCAAATCCGCTATGAAAACGCCGAGCGCGATGAGCGGGAACGAATCCCTCATCCTGAGGTCAAGGAAAGCCGCGGCAAGCGAACCTGTCCACCCTCCGGTGCCCGGCAAGGGAATTGCAACAAAGAACAGCAGACCGAAACGCTTGTATTTCATTATTTTATCGCTCTTTTTTTCCGATATCTTTTCAATTCTTGCCGCAAGGCCTTCTGTCGCCTTGTATTTTTTCATTGCTCTGAGTATCCTGCGGATAAACAGAAGAATAAACGGAATTGGTATGATATTGCCGAGATAGCAAATAACAAAAGCCTTCCAAACACCGATACCGAGCAGCTTAGCCGCTATCATACCGCCCCTGAGTTCAAGAATGGGACAAAGTGATATTAAAAAAATTATCAATTCTTTCGGTAAGGTATTAGTAAACAAACCGACAAGATAATCGGTGACCGTTTCAATCAAGCGGGCTCCCCCTTGTAATCACAGTTTGTAACTGATTTGTCAAATAATGCCTTTTTGGATGAGATACTCACGCGCTGATTTCAGGACATTCCTGTCATTGGCAAAACGCAGAGTTTTCATTGCTTTATCAAAATCAAGCCAGACATAATCCTCGATTTCTTCTTTCTGAATTACGGTCTGCTTGTCATTGGTCCTGGCAAGATAGATAACAACCGATTTCTCAATCCTGTCATGAATGGTGTAATCCGATTTAATAAAAAAGTCGGGCAAAATCTCAATGTTTATGCCCGTTTCCTCAAGGACCTCCCTTATAGCGGTCTGCTCATTTGTCTCTCCGCGCTCAATGTGCCCCTTTGGAAACCCCCAATTTGCAGAGCGCTTGTTTTTGATAAGCAGATAGCGATAACCACCGGCTATGAATCTGAAAACCACCGCCCCGCACGACCTTTCATACAGGCAGTCAAGTTCATATGTTCCGGGCTTTTCCGCAAATGAAACGGCATCCTCAATCTGATGGGAAATGAAATGGGTGCTTTTGGGAGCAACAACATATAAAGGATTCCTGTTATCCTGATATCTGATAACGGCAATAACTCTGCCGTCAAAAGTTCTTATGGGATGGTTAATACCCATAATATAAGCTCCGTAATAGACGCTGTCGTACCGTTTTTTTCCTTCGATTGTACCGAAATTAAGCTGATAGGTATAGCCGCACTGTCTGTTTACGGAGTGGATCGGGTTTGTAACTCTTACTCTGACATATTTGCCGAGCATATAATCCACACCTTTCGAAATGGTCATACGACCACAGATAAATACTATTATATTATACCCTAAAAAAACATAAAAACAATACTTTTCCGTAATTTATTGAAAAATGTTAATATTTTCTTTATAAAGAATTAACGCGGCTCAATATTGTAAAAAAACGGTTTTAATGGTAAAATGTAGCAAGTCAAAAATATTTTTTCTTTTTGCAACAAAAACAGGCAAAACCCGACACTAATATACGAAAGCGGGGTTGAATCTATTGAGCAGGGGTGTAACCGAGCTTGTTGTTCTTGCTCAAAACGGAGACTCTGAGGCGTTCGGCGAGCTGTATGAAATGTTTTACAAAGAGATGTTTCTGTATGCCTGCAGTATGACAGGCAACAGTATCACAGCCGAAGACGCCGTATCAGACGCAGTGGTTGAAGCAGTAAAAGGTCTGAAGAATCTGCGTAAACCCGAATCATTCAAAGGTTGGCTTTTTAAAATTTTAAATATTACATGCAGAAAGCAGTTTAATCAGAAAATCTCTGTTGCCGAGCTTGAACCCGAAAGCGAAAACAGGATTGCCGCCAAAGATGAAATAGCCCAAACCGAAACCGGAATACAGCTTGAAGCGGCGCTCAGCAGGCTGAAAAGTGAGGAAAGAGAAATCGTTCTGCTCAGCATTGTCAACGAATATGACAGCAACGAAATTGCCGAAATGCTCGGAATGCCGTCATCGACGGTCAGGTCGAAGCTGAGCAGGGCTCTGAAAAAACTCCGCAAAATAATGGAAATTGAATGAAGGGAGGCGAAACAATGAACGGAAAAGACAGAAAAACTCTTGAAGAACTCAAAGAGATTTTTTCAAAAGAATCGGATAGTATTAAAATTCCCGAAAGCCTAAACAAAAAAAGTGCCGTTGCTGTTTTTGAAGAGAATTACAGTTCCGGCGAACAGAATGTCATTGATTTTGCCTCTGTTAAAAACAAAAAGTCAAAGGTTGTTTATATCCGGAGATTCGTTTCTGCCGCTGCTGCTGTCGCGCTTATAATTGCAGGCGCATATACAATCAACTCTTATAACGAATTTATTGCGGAAGCTTCTCACGAAAGTACTGCAAAATTCAACATTCACTCTGCAGTTGAGTTCGTTTCGTCCAAGTTTTTCGGCAAAAAATCCGATAATGAAAACAGAAGCATAAAGCCGGTACCCGGCACTCCGGGTGACGCCCCCCGCGCCGAAAACGGAACCGAAACAACAGGCAAGGCAGAGACAGCCGTTCACGGCAGTACACAGGTTACCGAAAGCCGCACAAACGGGAATGAAAACGAACGTTCATCCGTTTATTCAATGACAGTTGACGGCGGCTTTGTCTATCTGATTTCAAATAAGGAAACAGATGACGGAACGGCAACCGTATTAAGCATATATAGAGGCCTTCCCGCTGAAGAAATGTCCGAAAAACCGCTGAGCAAAAAGACGGTTATGAAGATTAAGAAGTCCGATGCGTCGGGCACGGTTCTTGCCGATGCATATATCAGCGGAGATACTCTGGCGCTGATTAAAACCGACCCGGTAAACAGTTCCTCAACAGTTTACCTTTATGACCTTTCAGACCGTCTGAATGTCAAGTTCATAAAATCAATCAATTTCTACGGAAATTATGCCGGCTCCCGCCTCACCGGTGAAAAGCTTATAATTACCGCAAGCACAAAGAAAGAAGCAAACTTCTCATATCTCAAATATATTGACGGCGGAAAAACAATGATGAGCACAGGCGCTTTGCCGCACGATGTTCCCCAGGCTGCAAATTGTATGCTTGTTATAGGGATAGATCTGTCAAGACCTTCCGAAGCCTCAAAGAGCAAGTATATCCCCTTCTGTACGGATATTTGTATAAGCGGCGAATCTGTCATTGCGGTCTCTTACGAAAGCGGCACTTCGGAAGTTGTGGTTATGAATACTGACACAACAGTAACGGCGTTTGCTCCCTTTGACGGCAAGGTGCTGAAAATAGTGACAAACGAAGAAGGCAATCCCGGTTTTGCAGTCCTTAAAGGAAATTCATTAAGTGCTTACATAACCGGAATCACCCTTGACTTTACAGCTGCCGACTCACTTGTGAATTTCGCTTCGGTTACGGATGAAACGGCAATCACCGTTCAAAAATACGGCTCAACGGTTGTAATTACCGATGCTGAAAACACTGCAGTGATTGATTTCTCAGGCAAGACTCCGGTATCTTATTCGGCAGGCATAAGCCCGGACGACAAAATCATCTCAGTTCAGGGCGGTCTTATTACAATTTCACCCGACTCTACTGTCAGGAAAATTGACCAGAAAGGTGAAATAAAGTTTGAGAAGAAGATTGAAGGCCGCATATCCGACAGAGATAAGGTTGAGGTAGACTTCTCAGCCAAAAAGCTTTTCATACCGGCTGTTTATGTTGACGGCTCAAGAAAGATTACCTGCTGCTATCTCCTCTCAACCGACGATCTGGCTCAGGCAGGCAAATATGTTCACTCAGCAGGAAAACAGGCAGCAGCTATTGAAGATATGGACAATGAAGAAGGCGTTATTTATACCGTATCGGACAGAAAACTGATATCCCATTCCGAAATCTCGCAAAATATAATCAAGTCGGCGGATATCGGCTAAAACATAGTATATTATCTTTTCGCTCAGGGGAAGAGCGAAAAATAATAAAACAGACGGGATACAGGCACAGGTATCCCGTCTGATATCTCTGTTAAAATAGCACTTGACAAATCAGAAATGTGCTATTAGAATATATTAAGTAAAAAATCTTCAGAAAAGGAAGTTGCTATTGATGAAAAAAACCATATCAATTCTTTTGGCTGTCATAATCGCAGTTACTGCCGCTTTCGTTCTTTCAACGGTTGTTTTCGCTGATGATGCGGCAGCAGACCCCGCAGAGACTCCTCAGGGAAATGCCGATGCGGCTCCCGTTGCGACTCCTCCCACTACAATTGATTCACACGAAGCTGACAGGACAACAACACAGGCTCCCACAACAACAGCAAAAGTTGAGACGCCGACTGTTATTTCTCCTCAGATTCAGAATCTGTTTACAACTACTCTTCCCAATTCCGTTACTCAGGACAGTAATGAGGTAGTTACAAACGCTCCCGGTCAGACAGCAATAGTTGACGAAGAAACCACTGCTGCAACAACAGCAGCAACCAAGCAAACACCTAAAAAGGCGGCCAAGGTTAACAGCAGAATCCCCAACACAGGTTCAAGCGCTATCGTTCCCGCTTTCGCCGCTCTCGTTCTTATTTCAAGCACTGTAGCTGTTGTTAAGACAAAGAAGGACTTCTGATAATTGTGAATTTAAAGGCAGCCTGCGGGTTGCCTTTTTTCATTGGTATTTATATTATTGCTGCTTCGAATAAGACGCAGAAAACCGGCGTGAATTCAATCACGCCGGTTCTTAATTTGCGGAATTACTGTTTGGCACCCTTATCAAACTCTTCAAGAACCTTTACGCTGACTGCAAAGCAATCTGCAAGACCGTCGAGGTTCATATTGTCATAGGTGTCTCTCCTGGTATGATAGTAGCTTTCAAGCTTATGGTTAAGACCGGTTATTCCGGTTGAACGTAAACCCGCCTGTGTAAAAGCCGCATTGTCGGTAGCGCCGCCGAGAGGAGGAACCATGCCTTTGTTGCAGTGAACACCGAGTTCCTGAGCGCACTCCATAAACAAATCCGAAACATCTTTATCCGCTTTAACCGTTCCGTTAAGGTCACGGTAATTAACAAGCAAATACTTGGGATCATAAATAGTGTCGTATGAATAGAAGAATGTCGGTACATCATCAAATTCATGAGCATGAACGGCACTCCATGCCTTTGCACCGCGGAGACCGGCTTCTTCCGAACCTGTAAGAACAACGCCTATTTCAGTATTCTCAAGCTCGATGTTTTCATCGGCAAGCGCTTTGAGAATTGCAATTCCCATATAGCATCCCGAAAGGTTATCGTTTGCTCCGTCAACAACTCTTCTGTAATTGACCATAAAGTAAAGGCCTACAAGGAAGGGAACAAAGAGCAAGCCCCAAAGAGCAGCCTTGTACAGTCCGCCGTCCAATGCTCCCCTTATAATAGCAAGAACGGAAATAACAATATAGAAAACAGCGCCGACTGCGCAGATGATAGCATGGCTTTCAAAGCCCACTCCGCCGAGCGCGTAATTCACAGGCCATTCCCAGGCGGCATCGGGGTGCCCGTTGAAGATTATTCTTCTTTTTACTTCGCCTGTGGGTTTCTTAAATGCCGTAACATTGTGACCTATTTTTTTCGGAAAAAGGAAATCGATTGCTTTCTTGTATATACCGAACTGAAGAAAAGCCAGTAAGAGGCCGAAGCAGATAAGGACTACGGAAATAATCGGAAGAACAACGGAATTGACTTTATGGCTGACGAGAAGCAGCACAATGGCGGCGAGAACACAGGTTATCGTTATGAATATCCATCCGAAAAATGAAAGCGGATGTTCCTCGAAAGATTCAACCTCAGCCGTACATCCGAGTTTTTTCATAACGTCTGCCATATAGACACAGGCCTGTTCCTCACCCTTTGAGCCGGGTGATCTTTTCTCGAATTTTCTGCAAATATGGGTTATCTCTTTAACCATATACTTTGCATAAGCGTTTTTCTTGGCGTAAATGTTTGAAAAATCCATTTTCTCCTCCCTTTCAATAAGCACCGTTTAAACGATGATTTTACGTATAACATTATTATCCAAGAAAATACATTAGTCAAGAAAAAAATGGAAGTTAAAAATATTTTCTGCATATTCTACATTAAAGCCATTCAATAATTGACAAAATTAACTATGATATTTATAATAAAAAAGAGGTGTGGACAATGGAAAAAGAGCAGGCGCGAATCAGAGCGGAAGAACTCAGAAAAATACTGACATATCACAGCCACAAGTATTATGTTGAGGACAATCCCGAAATAGAAGACGACGAATATGACAGACTTCAGAGGGAGCTTGTGCAGATAGAGACGGAATATCCCTCGCTCATTACTCCCGATTCCCCCACCCAGAGAGTCGGAGGCAGTGCGGAGGGAATGTTTGAACCGGTTGTACATACAGTTCCGCTCGAAAGCCTTCAGGATGCATTCAGCACTGAAGAAGTCGAAGCTTTTGACGCAAGAATCAGGGAACGTTTTCCTGATGCGTCCTACTCGGTCGAGCCGAAAATCGACGGACTGTCGGTTGCTCTTGAATATGAAAACGGCATCTTCGTAAGAGGTTCCACGAGGGGCGACGGGCAAGTCGGCGAAGACGTAACGGCGAATTTGAAAACCATAAATTCAATACCACTGAGACTTAAGGAAAACATTCCGTTTATCGAGGTCAGGGGCGAGGTTTTTATGCCCCGCAAAGTATTCGCCGCGCTTGTAGAAAAGCAGGAGGAAAACGGAGAAAAATCCTTTAAGAATCCGCGTAATGCCGCTGCCGGTTCTCTCAGACAGAAAGACCCGAAAATCACCGCATCAAGGAAGCTTGATATCTTTGTTTTCAACATTCAGAGAGGCGGAGACGAAAGCATAACCGGCCATAAACAGTCCATTGATTATCTTAAGAAACTCGGCTTTAAAACAATACCTTCCTGCAAAAAGTGCAGCTCCGCCGCTGAAGTTTTTGATGAGCTCAGAAGAATACAGAATCAGCGCCGGGAGCTTTCCTTTGATATTGACGGAGCGGTAATAAAAACCGACTCATTCGCTTACAGAGCCGAAATCGGAAGCACGGCAAAATTTCCGCGGTGGGCTATTGCTTTCAAATATCCTCCGGAAGAAAAAGAAACCGAAATTACCGACATTGAAGTTACAGTCGGAAGAACGGGAGTTCTGACACCTACAGCCGTCTTCAGGCCCGTGCTTGTTGCGGGGTCAACAATATCGCGTGCCACCCTGCACAATCAGGATTTCATTGATGAAAAGGACATCCGAATCGGAGATACGGCGGTAATCAGAAAAGCCGGAGACGTCATACCCGAAATTGTCAGAATTGTTTCTCACAAAGACAACAGCCCGAAATTCACCCTTCCGTCGGTCTGCCCCTCCTGCGGAGCAAAAGTTCTCAGGGAAGAGGGTGAAGCGGCAGTCAGATGCGTAAACCCCGAGTGCCCCGCACAGCTTCTGAGAAATCTGATTCACTTCTGTTCCCGCGATGCGATGGATATAGAGGGACTCGGAGATTCCATACTCGAGAAACTCGTCGACGCGAAAATGATTGATAAAATCAGTGATATTTATACCCTGAATGAAGACGATTTCATGACTCTTGACGGTTTCAAGGAGAAATCGTCACAGAATCTTGTGAATGCCATTGAAAAGTCTAAAGAGAACGATTTGTCAAGGCTTGTTTATGCTTTGGGCATCCGTCATATAGGTCAAAAAGCGGGAAAGATTCTTGCCGACCGATTCGGCACAATCGACGCCATTATGAATTCATCTTACGAAGACCTCGTTGAGGTTGAAGGCTTCGGCGATATAATGGCAAAAAGCGTTGTCGATTTCTTTTCTCTTGAACAATCCGTCAGGGAAATCGAGGCTCTGAAAAAATTCGGCCTCAATATGAAATCTCTGACTGAAAGAAAAGATGACAGATTCGCGGGCCTCACCTTTGTGCTTACAGGCACTCTGCCTACGTATTCAAGAACTGAGGCAAGCGAAATAATTGAGGGATTCGGCGGTAAAACCGCATCATCGGTATCAAAAAAGACCGCTTATGTCCTCGCCGGAGAAGAAGCGGGAAGCAAGCTTACCAAAGCTCAGGCACTCGGAATAGAAATCATTGACGAAAACAGATTCAAAGAAATGATAAGCTGATTTGTGCCTTTAAATGATTGACTTTTAATTCTTATTGTTTTATATTTATATAAGTGAGAAGGTCGGGCAATCGCGTGCTTTTTGCATGAGGAAAGTCCGGGCTTCACAGAGCAGGATAACGGCTAACAGCCGCCGAGGGCGACCTTAGGGAAAGTGCAACAGAGATATACCGCCTGTTTCAACAGGTAAGGGTGGAAAGGCGAGGTAAGAGCTCACCGGCGTATATGGAAGTATACGGCCCTGTAAACCCTATCCGAAGCAACACCGACCGGGGGAGGATTTATTCCGTCGTTTGCTCGACGATACCCCAAAGGGTGGCTTAAACCGTATAGCAATATGCGGTTCAGACAGATGATTGCCTTAAACGACAGAACCCGGCTTACACGCCTTCTCACAATTAATCTTATTCAAGCGGGATGCGCTCCATCCCGCTTTTTTCGGGAAAAACTATGGATGAACTGATTACACTGACCGGAACGGTCGAAGATATTACATATCAGAATCCTGAAAACGGATATACGATTCTGGATTTTTCCTGTGACGGAGAGCTTTTCACCGCTACGGGTAACATCGGTGACGTTTACATCGGTGAGAAACTGACTTTTCACGGTTCCTGGGTAGTTCATCCATCATACGGAAAACAGCTGAAAATAGAGATATGCGAACGCAGCATCCCCGAAACCGCCGGAGAAATGCTCCTTTATCTTTCCTCAGGCATAATAAAAGGGGTCAAAGAGAAAACCGCTCAGAAAATCGTACGTGAATTCGGCGATGAAACCTTTGAAATAATTGAAAATCACCCCGACAGACTTGCGAGAATTAACGGAATTTCACTGTCAAAAGCAAAGGAGATATCGAACTCTTTTATAAAGCTGTCCGGTGAAAGAAATGCCGTTATTGCTCTTGAGAAATACGGAATGACTACAAATGAAGCTTTGAAAGTTTATGATATTTACGGCAGTAACTCTGCTTCGATTGTTGAAAGAAATCCGTATCTGCTCTCAACTCTTGAAATAGGAATCAATTTTGAGAGAGCCGAAAAAATTGCCGCCGCTCTGCCGTCTCCCCCCGATGAAAAATTCAGAATTCAGGAAGGCATAATCTTCGTTATGAAGCACAATCTCAGCAACGGACACACCTGTGTTCCGCGTGAGAGTCTGCTGCCCCCCTGTAAGGATTTGCTCGACTGCCTTGATGATGATATTGAAATAGCGATTGACACACTTATTGAACAAAAAAGGCTGATAAGTGACAGTTTGCACTGCCGTGATTTCATCTTTCTGCCCGACTATTATGAGGCGGAGTTGAACAGCGCGAACGCGCTCAGGTTTATTAAGCATTACGCCGCCCCTTTGTACACAGACATCAATGAAGAAATCAAAAAAACCGAAGTTGTCGGAGGCGTGGTTTACAGCGACAGACAGCGTCTGGCAATAAAATACGCTCTTGAAAAAGGAATACTTATCCTGACAGGCGGCCCCGGAACGGGCAAGACAACCACCCTCAGGGGCATACTTAAGGCATACGAAAACTGCGGACTGGAAGTGAGCCTTGCCGCTCCGACAGGCAGAGCGGCAAAAAGGATGAGTGAACTTACCGGCAAAGAGGCCGTTACCATTCACCGTCTCCTCGAAGTTGAATGGGACAGCAACGATCGCCAGCATTTCAAGAGAAATCAGAGAAATCCTCTTTCCTGTCAGGCGGTAATAGTTGATGAACTGTCCATGGTGGACTCCAAACTGTTTGCCTCCCTGCTTGATGCTTTGCCGCTTGGCTGCCGACTGGTTATGGTCGGGGATTCCGATCAGCTTCCGCCGGTAGGACCGGGAAACGTTCTTCACGATATGATTGACTCCAAGGTCATCCCGGTAATTGAACTCAACGAGATATTTCGCCAGGCAATGGAAAGCCTGATAATATACAATGCGCACAAAATCGTTTCAGGCGAAATGCCCGAACTGAATGTCAAGAACAAAGACTTTTTCTTTATGGAAAGGAAGAGCCCTGTTTCCGCATCGGAAACCGTGTGCGAGCTCTGCTCAAAAAGACTTCCGGATGCCTACAACCTGAATCCGCTCGCGGATATACAGGTTTTGTGCCCTTCGAGAAAGGGCGAATCAGGCACCGTTAATCTGAACAAACTGCTGCAGAGCAGACTCAATCCGTTTTCACCGAAAAAGAAGGAATTCAAATCCGGCTCCCGTATTTTCCGCGAGGGAGACAAACTTATGCAAACAAAAAACAATTATGATATTGAGTGGGAAAGCGGCGATAAAACCGGCACCGGAGTATTCAACGGAGATATAGGAATACTCGAAAAAATAGATATGGCGAATCAGCTTCTGACGGTTAATTTTGATGACAAAATCGCAAAACTCCCGTTTGAAAGCTGCACCGAACTTGAACATGCGTACGCCGTGACCGTTCACAAAAGCCAGGGGAATGAATTCCCTGCAGTTATTATTCCCGTAATCGGCGTGAACAGTCTGCTTTGCTACAGAAATCTTCTGTATACCGCGGTTACAAGAGCCAAAGATCTCATAATTCTCACCGGAAGCGAAGAAACAGTGCGCTCCATGGTTGAGAACAATAAAAAACAAAAGAGATACTCCGCTCTCAAAAGTTTTTTAGTCCTGGGTGAAAAGAATTGAAAAAGCTTCTGAAACTTCATATAGCTTCGATTTTTCCGAACAGATGTGCCTTTTGCGGCAAACTCGTTGCCGGAGACAGAGATGTTTGCGAAGACTGCGAAAAAAATCTGCCGGTAATAGAAGCTCCGTTCTGCGAAAAATGCGGCAGAAACAAAAACGACTGCGACTGTAAAAAAGCAGAGTCATACTATGACGGTATTGCCGCTCCTTTTTATTACGAGGGAAATGTAAAAAAAGGATTACATTACTTCAAATTCAGAAACAGCCCTCACAACAGCGACGCATACGCCCGGGCTATGGCTCAAACCGTACTCAAAAGATTCGACAGCGTTGATTTTGATTACATAACCGGCGTCCCGATTACAAGGAAAAACCGGAGAGCCAGAGGCTATGATCAATGCGGACTGCTCGCGTCAAAAACGGGCAAAATCCTGAATATTGATTATAGACCGGAAGTGCTCAGTAAGATTTATGAAACCGAAAAGCAGCACGGAATGAACTACTATCTCAGACACGGCAATCTTGTGGGAGTTTTCGATATAAAGGACCCCTCCGAAGTGAAAGACAAAACAATTCTGCTTTGTGATGATATCTCAACCTCGGGAGAAACTCTCAACGAATGCTCAAAGATGTTATGGCTTTACGGGGCAAAGGCAGTGTACTGCATAACCCTTGCGCTTACCAAACCCGTCAAAAGAAAGGACGAGAGAAAATGATGCTCGGATCAAATGTTGGTATTGATCTCGGTACAACATCAATAATCATATATCTTGAAGGCAAGGGAATCGTGGTGAATGAGCCCTGCGCTATTGCGTATGATGAGGATAACCGTATTCTCTGCGTAGGCAAAAACGCGGAAGAGATGAGCGAAAGAAACCACGACGGCATAAGAGTCGTACATCCCATGGCGGACGGAGTAATATCAGATTTTACCGCCACAAAGCACATTGTATCCTATTTTTTGTCGAGAGTATGTAAGAATATGATATTCAGACCGAATGTGGTGGTATGCGTACCGTCAATGGTCACCAACCTTGAAAAAAGAACGGTGCTTTCGCTGATCAACGCGGCAGGAGCGGCAAAGGCCTGTCTGATAGAGGAGCCGCTTGCCGCAGCGCTCGGAGCCGGTCTGCAAAGCGACAGACCCAAGGGTGTCCTTGTTGTCGATATCGGCGGCGGCACAACCGATGTGGCTATTATAACCATGGGCTGTATTTCCGTTTCGCGCTCGGTCAGAACAGCCGGGAACGAATTCAATGAGGCAATAATCAGGCAGTTGAGGCGAGAAAGAGATTTCGTGATAGGAGAAAGAACAGCGGAACAGATTAAAGAAAAAATCGGCTCCGCCACACTCAGAGACACCGAACTGGCCATGACGGTAAAAGGCAAGAGTTATCTTTCGAATACGCCTTGCACCTTTGAAGTAACTTCAACGGAAGTTTTTCTTGCAATGAGGCCGAAACTTGAGATAATACTTGACACGATACGGAAAGTTCTTGAAGAAGCGCCTCCCGATCTTGCCGCAGATATTATTGACTCAGGCATTTATCTCACAGGAGGAAGCGCGAGGCTGAGGTATCTTGACAAAATGATTGAAAGGAAAACCGGTATAAAAACAAAAGCCGTAACCGAACCCGAAAAATGTGTTGCGCTCGGAACGGGCAAGGCTCTTGCCGATATGGATATTCTGGCAAACAACGGCTACGTTTTCAAAGCCCGTACGGGTAAGGAAAAATCTGAATCCGCCGGATAAAGAGGATAAACAAATGCGAAAGCTCATTGCCGTAATTCTTGCAGCGGCGCTTTGTCTTTCGCTTTCATCGTGCAGAATGCACTCCCCCGTCTACATTGACAACAGAGAATATGACACCGGAGAATATATCAAAACATCAGACGGGGTCAGCCTTGAAATGCTGAACGCAGATTACTGGATAGATGACGGCGATAATAAAGCGGTTATGAATTCCGCTGAAATCAAAGAATTCAACGATGCCAACAACAAGTTAATATCTTCAGGCTCGGGCGGCAACATATCATTGCGGGAAGTAGGCGATGAAACCGGGGGCGTGATGGTAAGGGAACTGATTAACAGTATTCCCGTGCCGAGTTACGCTGATGAAGCCTATATAAACGGTGAGAGAGTCGGCCCGGATTACTGGGAGAAGCTCATAGAGGAAACCAATGTCGATGCGATAGGCGAAAAAGTCAAAGTCAGATTCGGCTTTTCCACCGTCAGGGCCACCCTGCGTCTTTTCCCGACAAACGATTACGCCAACAATGAAAGTGACGACCTGTTTTATGACGGGCTGATAATGTCCGACTATATGCCGTTTTCCCCGCTCGCAGTGCTTCACGAAAGCAAAAACAAAGAGTGGTTTTTCGTTTCAATGTACGGTTACAGCGGCTGGATTGAAAAAACGAAAGTTGCTCTTTGTGAAAGCAGGGCCGACTGGCTCAGGCGGCAGGATATATCCGATTTCCTGATTGTTACAGGTAAAGAACTGCGCCTGACTGATGACCCTTATGCAACCGGGCTTTCCGGTCAGTTGCTTCCCATGGGCACTAAGCTGCCGCTGGTCAAGATTGATGAAGCTCCCGAAATAATCAGGCAGAGGGGCCTTTACGGCAATTATATAGTAAAACTCCCGATAAGACAGAGTAACGGTATCATATCGGACGAATATATGCTCGTACCCGTTAATTCCGATGTCAGCACCGGATATCTTCCTTATACGAGGGCAAATGTCATCAGACTTGCCTTCAAACTTCTCGGCGATATCTACGGTTGGGCAGGCTCATTTCATTCAAATGACTGCTCCGGTATAATCAGGGAAATTTTCCTGTGCTTCGGTATGGAGTTCCCGAGAGTTGCGAACCAGCAGATGAAGGTCAGCGGACTTAAATATACCGACCTTGCGGAAATGAATGACAGTGAAAAAATCGAACTGCTTTCTGATACCCCTGCAGGATCCTTTCTGTATATGTCGGGCCATATAATGATATACCTCGGTATGGATGAGGGCGAACCATATGTAATAAGCTCCGTAGGAAGTATATCAACCGCTGAAACGAACAGCGGCGAATTTGAACAGGTTAATTCAGTCATAGTGAGTTCGCTTCTCAGGACAAAAAGAAAAACGGGAACCATATGGCTGACAAATATATCTTCTCTTCTCGTTGTCGAAAAGGAGGAAAAATGAAACAGATTAAGTTAGAACCTCATTTAACCAGAAGAAGCACACATTACAGCAAGGATGACCCTGCAGTACCGGCAGAGTTATTCACGGTCAAAAATGACAGTCCGGATTTTGCGGGCATTAATTATCCTCTGCCCAATGCAAAGGATGATTATACGGCTATGCTCAAAACGGGCGGTGTTACCTGGCTCGCATCATACAAGGGAATAACCAGATATGACCCCGACGCCGCATTTTCATTTGACCGGGTTATGTATTTCACAAAAGACAGGGATTTAACCGATTCCGGCATAAAAGCCATGCTGCCCGCCGAAAACGGAATCTGGGCTCTTACGGGAGACGGCGTTACCCTTATAGAACTCATCATGATGACGCCGGAAGAAATATGCAGAGCCCATCTCGACGAAACACTCAAATATGTTGACCGGCACGGAATGGTCAGCCAAAGGTGGCTGCGTGAACCGAGAAACCTTGATTCGATTTACCCTTACGGAGACTCGGATAACGACGGAGGCTTTACATCAAAATTCTCAATAGGCGAGATTTTCAGATACGCCTGTTTCAAAAGGGATTACGGTGAAAATGATCCGCGCACAGTTGAAGCAAAGGAAGCGGCAATAAGGGCTACTGAAGCCTGCCTTTTGCTTATGTACGTTCACGGCAGAGGAAACGGCTTTGTTGCAAGAACATATATACTTTCCGACGCGCCTACTCCGGATGACGGCTTGTTTTTCAGAAGGCAGGGAAACCAAGCATATTGCCTTGAAACCACGGAGGCAAAAAACAGGGGCATTGTCGGACTCAGAATTGACTGCTCTTCCCCCATCCCCGAAAGACTCAGGCATCTATTTACCGATGACGGATATACGGAAGATGACATAATCTATAAAGCTGACACGAGCAGCGATGAGATTACATTACAGTTTCTCAATCTGCTTGCCGCCCACCGCCATCTGACCGAAGACGATCCGGAACTTGACGCCATAATAAAAGACGCTGTTTCCAGAGTTGTTTCCCATATTATTGACAACGGATTTATTCTTACCGATTATTCCGGTTTGTCCACCACCTGGGCAAAGTGGAATGAAGAGTATTTCAATACTGAAGACGGTTATGTTGACGCAGCTCTCAACTCAGCCGAGATGCTTTTCTTCCTGAAAGTCGCTATGGAAATCACAGGGGAAGAAGGCAAATGGCTGGAAACATACAATTATCTTGTTAACGAACGCGGATATGCAGACCTCACAACAAAACACGCCGAAAGGTTACAGCAATTCTGCATAGCGACTGACACCGAATTCAACGAAAATATAATGTACGGCGACCATATGCTCGCTTCGGCAGCATTAACCGGCCTGTGCCTTCTTGAAAAAGATGAGGCCCTCCTGAAGAAATACAGGTATGGATACAAGGCGTGGAGAAGCACAATAGCCGGAGAGCATAATCCGGGATACGATTTTATGTATATCCTCTCCTGCCCTGATGAAACAATAGAAGAGGACCGCGTCAAAGAGTGGTTTGCCCGCCATAATATCAGCCGCCTCGCGGCCGGTGTCGGGCTTGTGGGAAGACACGATATTCCTATTGCTGCCACAAAGCACGGCTATAAGCAGTGCAGCTCACTCGTTCCGCCGGATGAGAGATTCATTTCAAAATATGACAGAGATTCGCTTGAATATAAAAATGAGGACAGCGGCGGAATTTATTGTATTGAAAGCGCTTACGTTTATAATTACGCATACTGGATAGGAAAATATTTCGGCATTATTTACTGAGGTGAGAGAATGAATAAAGAGATACATCTGATAGGCAATGCTCATCTTGACCCCACCTGGCTCTGGCGTTGGCAGGAAGGCTGCGGCGAAGTTTTGCAAACATTCCGCTCGGCAGTTGCAAGGCTTGAAGAATATGACGACTTCATTTTCACCTGCTCCTCCGCGTGCTACTATAAGTGGGTTGAAGATATAGACCCTGAATTGTTCAAAAAGATTCAGGATCTTGTTAAACGAGGCAAATGGGTGCCTGTAAACGGCTGGTGGGTTCAGCCCGACTGCAATATGCCAAATTCCGAAAGTTTTGCACGGCAGGCGCTTTACAGTCAGTTATACTATTATGAAAAATTCGGCAGAATATGCAAAACCGGATATAATGTTGACTCATTCGGCCACAGCGGAATGCTTCCCCAGCTATTGACGAAGGGCGGAATGAAATGCTATGTCATGATGCGTCCCAATATCAGGGAAAACCCCGACATCCCGGAAGGATTGTTCTGGTGGAACTCCGCAGACGGCTCAAAGGTGCTGACTTATCGCATTCCGGAGAGCTACGCTGTTAACGGCAAGAAATCAATAGATGAAAGCATTGACCGGCTCACCGATATGGCAGAGAAAAGCAATCACGGAATGATGCTGTTCTACGGTGTCGGCAATCACGGCGGAGGCCCGACAAAGGGAGATATTGAGTATATTAAGAAGCTCAAATCAGATGGTAAGAATCTTGTATTCTCCTCCCCCGATAAATTCTTTGCCGAACAGTGCAAGCTTATTCTCGACCTGCCTTCATGGTCGGACGACCTTCAGCATCATGCCAGCGGCTGCTACTCGGCAACCTCATTAATAAAACAGCTCAACAGAAAAGCGGAAGTGGCACTTACAAACGCCGAAAAATGGAATACAGTTGCAGAGTCGGCATACGGACTCGGTGCATCCACGGCCAATTTTAAAAACGCTTGGCTCAATGTATGCTACAACCAATTCCACGATATACTGTGCGGATGCAGCATCAAAGAGGCATACGATGACGCAAGAGAGCAGATGGGGCTGGCGCTTGATATCGCCGCCAAAGAGGAAAACAAGGCTCTGCTGCGCATAGCGGCCGGGATAGACACATGGATTGACGGCGTTTCAGACACGGTATTTATGACAGAACGCCACCATTGCAGAAATCTGAAATATCCGAGACCGGTTGCAGTATTTAATCCGCTCTCATTTCCCGTGAAAACCTGTGTAAGAACGTATCATCCGTCCAAAGCTGTATATGATGACAAGGGCAGAGCTGTTGTTTTTTCAAATGTCCGTTCATCAAGGTCAAATGATTCACACAAGGACACAGTATTCCAAGCCGATATTCCCGCTCTGGGATATGCGGTTTACCATCTTGTTTTTGACGACAGTGACATCGATGTAACTCTCGCTGATTCAGATGTTTCGGCGGGCGAATATTACCTTGAAAACAGCAAACTTAAAGTTCGCTTTGATAAATCAACAGGAGCGGTCAGTTCACTGATAACCAAGCAGGACAATGCCGAGCACATCTGCCCGGGTTCGTTTGTGCCTACGGTTATAGACAACTCGAAGCCGGACACTTGGGCACACAATATTTTCAAGTTTCACGATGTTATCGGCACGATGAAACTCGAATCGATAAAACTTATTGAGGCAAGCGGGGCAAGAGCTGTTATCAGAACAAAACACACCTACGGAAAATCGTATCTCAGTCAGGATTTCATACTCGGCACTGAATCTGAGTCGGTAAGGGTTAAAACCAGAATTCTCTGGCAGGAACCGTTAACCATACTGAAAATGCCCGTTACAATACCGGGAAGCAATCCCGTTTCAACATATGAAATACCCGGCGGCTTCATCAAACGCCCCTGCAACGGTGAAGAGGAGCCTGCTCTCACCTGGGGAGATATTACCGCTGAAGGCAAGGGAGTTGCTCTGATTTCAAACGCAAAATACAGCTATGACTGTCCGGATAATACGCTCAGACTCACTATGCTCAGAAATTCCATCTTTGCCGACCACTATTCGGACAGACCTGAGGCCGATTTCGAATACTGTGATGAAGGACTTCAGAACTTTGAATATGCAATTTATCCCCATTCGGGAAATGCCGAAACAAGCGATGTTCAGAAGGAAGCCGATATACTCAACAATCAGCCCGTAACAGTCCCGCTGGGTTATCATAAGGGCAGCGGACAGCAGAGAAAATCATTCATAACGGTTGAGAAGGAGAACATAAAACTCACCGCATTCAAAAAGTGCGAAGATGCAAGCGGAGATTACATTATCAGACTTGCCGAAACTCAGGGTGTTCCCTGCAAAACGGCTGTTATGTGCGACATAATCAACGCCGGTTTCTTTGCCGATTTCGGTCCGCTTGAAATAAAAACCTTCCGTGTCGATTCCGGCGGCTATGTAACCGAAACCGACTTCCTCGAAGGGATTGTGAGCGATTAAACACCCGCCTGCATTTTATATTTTTATCTTTCATAATTATTGACCTGATAGTTTTTTTGTGATAGAATATCAGGCAACGGAGGCGTAGCTCAGCTGGTCAGAGTGCCTGCTTCACACGCAGGAGGTCAACGGTTCGAGCCCGTTCGTCTCCACCAATAAGAAGCCCTGTCGATTGGGCGGGTGCCCGTAAAACAGTATTGGTTTTCGCGGAAAACTGAAACCGCGGAGCTTCGTCAGATTTGCTTATCATACACAAAGTATGATTTCACAATTCTTCCTTGCTCTGCGGCTTATTTTTCACGAGAAAACTGCTTCGCACCTCAAAAAGATGAAATTTGAGCATATTTGCAGGTTATGACGACGAGGAATACTTGTCTGTATTCTGAGGAGGAATGCCTGCATAAGATGCCAAAGTCCGCTTTTTTGAGGCATTACTGTTTTACGGACACCCGCCCTTCGCAGGGTTTCTTTTATTAATCTGCTTCGATTTACTCGTTTACAATTTTTCAAATACGTGTTATTATTAATTAAAAGCAGAGACCCGGACTCCGGGGTTTTTCGATTGGACATATGTATACGGCAAATCATTTCACCGAATATATGTGAAAACCGTATACCTGCACCGCTAAGAATACACCGCCCCAAAAGCACAAGAAGATACACAATCTCCTACGATGACTGTCAGATTATAACAGCGCAGAAGACTATTATTATGATAACGCCGATTAAGGAGAATTACGATGAAAGTTAAATGCGATTATTGCGACTCCTATGTGGATGTTGAGGAAAATGAAAACTGTCCCAACTGCGGAGGTCCCCTGAGCAAAGCAATAGCTGCTGAAAAAGATAGAATAAATGAAGAAAAGATCAAAGAGGAAGAGAAGGCCGAGACACTAAGGCAGCAGCAGAGAGAAGAGAAGAACCAGGACGATGTTTTTGACCTTATCAAAACCATTGCCGGCAGTGCCGCAGGAGCAGCCATAGCCGGTACGGTGGCAAAATCCGCAGGCAAAGCAATTGCTGAATTCATAAAAAAAGATATCAAAGATTCATTTAAATAAAAGTTTAATAATCATCGAATAAATAAAGCCGGCAGATATGCTCTGTCGGCTTTAACTGTTCTTATATTCAGCCCCGCAGTAAAACGGAACTGCTTATAATTATTTAAATAAAAAGGATTTTTTGAAATTTATTATTGACAAAACGTAAACTTCAATATATAATAAACAAGCGCTTAATTGAGCGGCAAAATGGCGGCATAGCTCAGTGGCTAGAGCAACCGGTTCATACCCGGTAGGTCGTGGGTTCAAATCCAACTGCCGCTACCATATTAAGGCCCGGTGGTCAAGCGGCTAAGACACCGCCCTTTCACGGCGGTAACACGAGTTCGATTCTCGTCCGGGTCACCAAACGAGTGGTATCCGAACCTATCCTACAACGAAGGATTGGTTTGGATATCTTTCATTTTAAGGCAAAATCAATGCTTTTCGCTTGTCAGATCGTTTGTTGAAAATGAAGTGATTCGCACTTCAAAATAAGATGAATATAATCGCCCCGATGCTTTCACGGCAAAGGGGCGATTATTTGTGATTATTGAGCTTGTGATATATCTGTATCAGAAGCGGTTTCGCATTCGTTAATGTACAATATCCAAGGCTCCAGCCATTGATGAAATATATGCATAAATTCATCTTCGGTCAATGTCCTTTCGGTTAGTTTTTCGCAGGCAGTTTTGGGCTTTTCTGCCGCGGGATTTTCGCCTACCGAACCTTCGGACTGAGTATTATCATAGTGTTCCTCCAATCGTAATATTCGCTGCGTATGGTTATTTTCAGACCTTCATAGGCAGTTTTCTCCTTCTTCTTAAATTTTTGGTTTTGGTCATAGGCATTCTCTTTTCTT
>JAILMJ010000007.1 GCA_024692685.1 Clostridia bacterium | reverse complement strand
CATTCCTCCTCAGAATACAACCAAGTATTCCTCGTCGTCATAACCTGCAAATATGCTCAAATTTCATCTTTTTGAGGTGCGAAGCAGTTTTCTCGTGAAAAATAAGCCGCAGAGCAAGGAAGAATTGCGAAATCATACTTTGTGTATGGTAAGCAAATCTGACGAAGCTATGCGGTTTTAGTTTTCCGCGAAAACCAATACTGTTTTACGAACACCCGCCCAAAGCCGCCACGAACCGGAATTCACCGTAATGATGAATTCCGGTTTTATATTTGCTTTTATTTTAGCGCTTCACTCAGGCTGTGAGGAATTCCTCTCGGTCCTCTCACGGCAAAAACACCGTATTCCGATTTGAGCACATCGAAGGTGAATCTGTCGGGCGCATACCGCTTCTGCAGCCTGATTCTCATAAGACCTTTTATACTCAGGGATTCGCCGAAATAATTAAACGGGATGTTCACCTGCGTAACCTCGCACTTATAAAGGATTGCCGAAACAGGGGCGCCGACATACATAAAGACCGTGTCGCCGGCTTTTATTCCCTTGCCCTGTTTCCATTCAATAATATCCCTGCCGTCAAAGGCGTGCTCAATATCGTAATATTTGGGGTTGGAGGGTACTATCCACTCCTTCGGCCCCCTTATCTCGGTCTTCTTTCTGACAGAGGCGGTAACCCTGAAACTGATATCGATAAGGCCGGTTATCCTCTCAAGCGGAACCGTGCCGTCAAGCAAAACGGAAATCCAGTTTCCTCTGCTGATATGGTAGCCCCTGAGTATACCCTCCTGATTGATCAGATAATCGCGTAAAAGCAGGTCGTCAAGTTTAAGGTTGATAATATCAACATTTGTGTCATCTTCAAAGCCGAGCTTGCTTTTCGATATATTCATTACCAGGGCATACCATTTTTTGTTGTCACTGTGTCTGAAAACGGCGTAGTCCGGGAATTTAATCCATGGGTGTTCCTCTTCACCGCCGTAGGCGGCTTTAATGTATTCAAAAACCTGTTTTTTCAGGGATTTTTTGCTCATTTGTGTCTCCTTTTATCATTATGGTTTTCCGTATGATTAACGTGCCGTATTTATTATATTCCGCAGATATCAAACTGTCAACGGAATAACCGTTCCGTATATAATTATAATACGGATTTTATGTCAGATACAGATATTTTTTGACACAAAAAGTTTTAAAACAGTTTACTTTATTATTCCAAAAAGCCGTTTACCGCGCAAACGGATATGCTATATAATTCAAATGAAAAGATGAAAAAGGAGGTTGATATTATGGCAGAAAGAACTGTAACAAAAGAAAAAATGAAAATCTTTTTGAAGGCGCAGCAGGATGAGATGAGCGCGGTTCTTATGTATAAAGCACTGGCCGATGCAGTCCGCGACCCCGCAGACGCGCAGGCTTTCCGTCAGCTTTCCGCCGAAGAAGGTCATCATGCCGCCGTTTTCAAAAAACTGACCGGAAAGTCAGTCAAAGCCAAAAAGACACTTGCCGCCCTTCTCCCGGTTATGTATAAACTGATAGGCAGAAAAAAGCTTTATCCCATTATAGCAAAGTACGAGTATGACGCCGTAAAAAAATATGCGCCTCTTGCCGCGGAATTCTCAGTTCTTGACAGCGTAAAGAATGATGAAAAAAGGCACGGCGACATAGTATTGGGCCTGCTCAAAAACAGTTAATAAGCGTAAAGATGTTTTCCTTACAGAATTAAAGCCCGGCGACTCATATGAGCCGCCGAGCGTTTTTGATTATTCGACTGTTACCGTTCCGTCTTCGTCAACCGTTATCGTCATATCATCCTTGACATAGTCGAGAAATTCCTGACCGAGGCAGTCAACCGTTACCATAGGTTCATCAGCCCAGACAGCCGCAAGCACGGCTCCTGCGGCGGCAAGGGAATCAATGTGCTCCGAAAACAGAAGGCAGGCGGGGCTTTTGCCCATTGCCCTTGCGCAGTAAAGCACCATTCCGCCCGTGGTTGAGCCGATGGTCTGAGGCAGGCAGAGCGCTTTGCCGAGCATTGGCTTGCGGTAAAGGTCTTTGTTATTCTGGTCGTCACATTCGGTCTGCTTGTATTTGTTTCCTATAATCGGCAGTTCTCCGAACTGCAAAGCTCCCTGGAAGGAAGCAAGAGTGTTGAATCCCTGGTGAGAAACAAGGGCCGGAGCGGTACATTTACCGGCGACAACCGGTCTGCCTTTGAACTGTTTCATCTTACTTTACCTCCTTCGTAATTATATCGAGAATTTCTTCTCCGGTGTAGTAACGTGCGGTGGTATAAGTTCTGAGCTTGTTGGAATTTGTTATTACTGCCATCTTTTTGGCAAGAGGATTGTTCATATACATAAGAGGGCAGATATAGCTGAGCACAACACCTGTTGCCTTGAGCTTTTCGGCGCCGGGAGTTTTTTCAAAGGCCTCTTTAACTCCGGGAGCGCAGGTGAAGACTGTGGGCACGGAAACCTTTTTAAGACCGTTCTTTTTGAGCCCTTCGGCAACATTGTCGGTCCATTCCGCAAGTTGGGCGAGTGAAAGGTGCGGGCAGCCTACGAAGCAAAGCTGCGGCTTAGCATTCTTATCCTTCCACATTACGGGGTAGCTGTCCTTAACTCTCTGAAGCTCTGCGTCGTCTATCTCGTAAATCTTTGCTCCCTGCGCAATAAGGCTTTCGCCCTGCTCAACCGCTTCGGGTGTAAGATTCTCAATGTGATAGAGACCGACCGCTCCGTTTGAGGCGGTGGCGGCTCCGAAATCCTTGAGGTAAGCGCAGGCGTCGTCCGTGAGTTCAGTGCCTATCCATTTATCAAGCCCCTGAACATAAGGCACATCTTCCATAACTTTCATGCCGATGGCGGAGCCGAGAATCTGAGCCTCCGGTTTCTTTGATGTGTTGACTTTAACTATCCATGTGGCTTTTCTGCCTTCATCGGTAAGAAGGCCGAAATAGGGAACATATCCGGCTATTGAGCCGAAGAGTTCAATTATACCGGAGTTCCTGTTGCAGCGTGCACCGAGCACGGAGTTTGCATAAACAACAGCCGAGGATTCAGCCCATGAGAGGACATCACCCTTATTCGGTTTATTGCCCACTTCATCCATATAACTGGTGCAGGTGTAAGACTTGTCATCAAGAAGGCCGAGTTTGCTGAGCTGACTGTCATACATATCCTGAACCGAATACATAAACTTATTGAATACGAAATTTTTGAGGAAGTCAGAAGGAACATTCGGGTCAAGGGGCTTCGGGTCAACAGAGAATTTCTGGCCGGATACTGCGCCGGCGTCTATGAGCTTGTTCATCAGTTCATAAACCGGCTTCATAACTCCGAGGCCGAAACTCGTAACGAGGTGTCCCATTTTTCCTGTTACGGGCACCATTTTTGTGGCGCCGAAGGCATCACCGTACATGACAAGAGTTTTCATGACTTTTGCCATTGTTTCGCCTTTGGAACCATTGAGAATGGCTTGCTGCTCTTCGGTGAGTGTCATTTTGTAGTCCATAAGTGATTGTCCTTTCTATATAAATTATGCATATTTGCGGGGAATTGCATACTTGGTGAACAGCATAAAGATCGGGATCAGCTCGAGCCTGCCGGCAAGCATATCAAAGGAGAGTATCACCTTTGACAGTATGGAAAATCCGCTGAAATTACCTGTCGGGCCGATTTCACCCAGACCGGGGCCGACGTTTGCAAGGCAGGTGACAACCGAGGTGATGGTTGCGGTAAGCTCGTGACCGTCTATCGACACAATGAAAACAGATACAACAAGCACGAGCATATAGGTCGCAAAGTAGCCGGTTATTCCGTGAACGGTATGGTCATCAACAGGCCTGCCGTTAATCTTGATGGTGTCGCATCTTCTCGGGTTTATGGCCCTTCTGACAAGACGAACGGAATTCTTGACAAGAACCGCTATTCTTGATACTTTGAGGCCGCCGCCGGTCGAGCCGACGCAACCGCCGACAAACATCAGTATCAGCAGTATTATCCGGGTTGCAACCGGCCAGACATTGAAGTCCGCCGTGGTAAATCCCGTTGTTGAAATGATTGAGCAGACCTGGAAAAACGAGAGGCGCAGTGACTCGCCGAAAGGATGGTGAAGCACGGTGAGATAGATTGTGATAATGAGGGTTGCCCCTGCGATTATTCCCGTATACCAGTGCAGTTCCTCGTCTTTGAGTGCCGACTTGCCCTGCCGTATCAGAATAAGATAGTAAAGGTTGAAGTTTAAGCCGAAAAGCATCATAAAGATTGATATGACAACCTCGGCATATGGGCTGTGATAGCCTCCGATACCATCGTTGAGAATACTGAATCCGCCGGTACCGGCTGTGGCAAATGCGTTGAGCAGACTGTCAAATTTAGGCATTCCGCCGATTATCAGCAAAACGGTGAGCAGGAGAGTCATACCTGTGTAAATACCATAGAGGATTCTTGCCGATGCCCTGAGTTTGGAAACAAGTTTGCCGACTGTCGGGCCGGGGACCTCGGCTCTCATAATGTGCATGGCGGTTCCGTCTGTTTTGGGAAGAATGGCTATGACGAAAACAAGAATTCCCATGCCGCCGATAAAGTGCGTGAAACTTCTCCAGAAAAGTATGCTTTTCGGAAGGTGCGCAACTTCAGCAAGAATAGTCGACCCCGTTGTTGTGAATCCCGATACGGTTTCAAAGAAAGCATCTATGAAATTCGGTATGCTCTTGCTTATGACGAACGGCAGAGCTCCGAAGGCCGAAAGGAAAAGCCAGGAGAGTGCAACGAGCATATAACCGTCGCGGGCAAATATACTCATACTTGACGGCTTTTTTATTTTCATCAGCATTGCCGTACCTGTCAGCAACCCAATGGTGACGGCAAATGGCAGTATCACATTTAATTCACCGTAATAAATCGCTACGGCAACGGGAAGCAAAAGCAGTGCGGCTTCCGTCATAAGTATCGTGCCGAGCATATTAAATATTCTTCTGTAATTCAATTATATCACCTTGAATCAAATGAAAATATCGTGAAGGTCTTCAAGTATTCTGTCTGAGGTGATGACAATTACATTGTCTCCGCCCTTCATTACATCATCACCGGAGGGGAAGATTATCCTGCCGTGGCGGATGATGCAGACTATCAGCAGATTGGGGAGGAAACTAAGATCTTTAAACGGAATGTTCTCATAACCCGCATCCATAGGAACAGAGAATTCCACGGCCTCAACCTTGCCGCCGACAAGTTTGTAAAGAGTGTTGATTTGGGAGTTGCCTGCTGAGTTCTGCAACGCTCTGACATATCTTGTCACCAAATTACCGGCAATAATCTGGGGAGATACCAGAGTTTCAAGACCGACATCGTTGAGTATAGAGTAGGAATGTCTGTCAACCTTAGTGATGACCTTTTTGACGTTCTTTGACATTGCATACATCGAAACAATGATGTTTTCTTCGTCAATATCGGTCAGGGCCACAAGGGCATCGTGGTTTTCAAGGTTTTGCTCGTCGAGCACATCCTGGTCGGTGCCGTCGCCGCAAATAACCGTGACCTCGTCAAGCATACCCGTAAGCTCGCGGCATTTTCTTTCATTTGAATCAATAAGTTTTATATTACGTCCGGTCTGGGAAAGAAGTTCTGACAGATACAGCCCTATTTTCCCGCCGCCGATTATCATTATGTCCTTGAGTCTCTGCTTATATACTCCTATTTGTTTGAGGAATGTTGACAGTTCGCTCCTTGTGCCGGTGATGTTTATGGAGTCATCCTGCCTGAAGAGGAAATCACCGGAGGGGATATAAACGGAGTTTTCACGCTGGACAGCGCAGACAATAACATTCGCCTTGAATTTCTTTTTTATTTCGTTGACCGCCATACCGCACAGGGGATTGTTTTCCCTGATGGTGATCATCGCTATTTCAACCTTTCCTCCCGCAAATGCGTCAAGTTTTGAAACGGAGGGGAACCTGATAATTCTTGAAATTTCGTTTGCGGTTTCATATTCGGGGTTGACTATCATATTTATCCCGATTTTTTCTTTGAGGAACAGATGCTGATCAACATAATCCGGGTTGCGCACTCTTGAAATCGTGTTTTCCGTACCGATATTTTTGGCAAACATACAGCAGAGTATATTGAATTCATCAGAGCCCGTGCAGGCTATGAGAAGCTTTGCCTTTTTTGCTCCTGCCTCGGTAAGAATGTTTACGGTGGCGCCGTTGCCGCAGATACCCATTACATCATAGGTGTCAACAACTGAGGTGACAACGGAACTCTTCTCATCAACAACTACTATGTCGTGTCCTTCTTTTGAGAGCTGAGCAGTAAGATTTATACCGAGTTTTCCAAGACCGACGATGATGATATACATTTAAAAGAGTCCTTTCTTTATGCGGCGATTTCTTTTCTTTCTTTTTCTCTGTTTTTCCAGGTCTTCCTCAGCGCAATAATGGGGATGAAGATAAACAGGGAAACGCAGGCGCTTGCCAGGAAGATGGCAGGAACGGGAACATTGACAAGTTCATTGTATTCATTCAGATAAGTGCCGTCAACAAAGCGCTCGGTGACAGCGTTTCCGATTGCGGGTCCGATAACCATAGGAAGCATAACGGCAAAAATCATCCTTATGCCCTGAAATTGGCCGACCTTGTCTTCCGGAGTGAAATCACGCACAGCGGCGTTGAGGATAATCATCAGCAGACCGTAGCCGCCCATAACGGGAATGGCTGCCAGGCCGAAGAAAAGAAGCGAATTTGCTTTGAAGGCACATACGAGACCGATGATAAAGACTATCGTTGAAGGGAAAACAAAGACCGATTTGCCGACCTTGTCTATGAGTTTTCCCAGGAATATGAGGCCTACCGCAACGCCCGCGACAAGTGCAACGGCTATGATAATCTTTGCTGGTGTGAGAGAGGCAAAGAGAGTGTCGAAGGAAAAGCCGAGGTGATGCTGCAGATAGATGAAAATGTAGGGGAAGAAGCACTGAACCGCAATGTTGAAAAGGGCAACGGAAACGAGGGCAAGATAAATCGGCTTGTTCTCTTTTATAACGGACGGTCTGAAACCGTAGATAAGGTCAGAGAAGAAATTGCTTTCCTTCTTTTCGCCCGAGAGAGAATCCTTAACGGTGAATAACCCTATTATACCGCATAATACAACAAGAGCGCCAAGACCCAGGAAACTTTTGCTGTATCCGAGCATATCCGCGCTCAGAGGGAAGGCAACGGTAACAATAACAACTCCGGCTATGCTGAGAATGGAGAGTATACTCTCGGTTGTAGCCCTGTTTTCGTCGCAGGTGATATCGGTAACCCACGCATTGAAGGCGGCGTCATTACCGGTTGATCCCATAAATGTCATAAGGCAGTCAAGGATAATGACCGCATTGACTGTCATTATTCTTATTTTGTCCGCATCGTCAAGACCGAGAAGCGCGGCAATATTGTCTCTTGTTACGAAAGCGAAAGCGCAGACGGTGAGACCCCAGAAGATATATCCGCCGCATATGAAAGCTTTCCGCTTGTTCACCTTATCCGAAAGAGTACCCATTACAAGGGTAGTCACAACAGCGGAAACAGCGCTCCAGGCAACCATCGTGGAGATGTCCTTCGGGGTGCCTCCTACCTTGTTGTAGAGAAAGGTGTTGAAAAACTGGTTTTCGACTGCCCATGCCACCTGACCCATCAGGCCGAAGAGAAGCAGATTGAAAACCGTTCTGCCGCCGAGACTATTTTTCTTTTCCATTACTTTTTCTTCCTTTCAGCTGCATATTTTAAGGTAACAGCAGCCGCCGAAACCGCGGCGATAACTCCCGCGGAGCGGAACGCTGTATGAATAAACAAACTCTGTCTGTCGCTTATGGTCCTGAAAACGGGGCCGAGAGACTCGCTTTTTAAACCGAATTCTTTGAAGTGTTTAAGTTCATCCCTGAAATCACCGGGAGCGTTTTCGTCAAGCTCAACATATCTTACACAGCTTTTACATCCGTCGGTGTAAGCTCTGAATCCGCCTGTTTTGTGCTGAGCCAGATATATTCCGTCAACATAGCCGGAGAAATCATTGAGATGGTCGTGGCCGAAGAAGGCGGCTCTGACTCCTCCCGTCTTTTTCCAGCTTTCAAACTGGCCGTTATTGTAGTCCGGCGAGCAGGGGCCTTCGCCCACATAGCCCTTAACTCCGTTAGCCCCGACGTAGCGGTTTCTTTTAAGTGTATTATATCCTCTTACGCTTACGGGCAATTCCCAAAGTTTTGCTTTTCTGAGCAGATTATATTCCTCGGGAACGGGAATGTGCTGGAATATGTATGACGGAAGAGGAACTCCTCCGTTTTCCTTTTTCAGCTTTTCCGTCTCTTCTTCAAACCATTTTATCTGGTCTGTGTGCACATAGTCGTAGTGCGAAACGCTCCTGTTTACGCAAACATTTCCGGAGTCGATAAACCAGAGGCAGGCGAGCGCCTTTTTGCCGTCACGGGAATAGACAAGTTCTTTGAAATCCGCCTTTCCTTCAACTCCGTCGCTTCGCATAATCACTCCGTCAATCCTGTTGTAGGCTTCAAGCACTTCCCTGTCAATACCGGGGTCATGTTCGTGGTTCCCCATTATTGCCGCAAGGGGAATTCCGCGTCCGGTCACAGGCTCGCAAAGCGCCGAAAGGCCTTTTACGAACTCCTCCGGGTTCTTTTTGCAAAGAGGGGTATCAAAATTATCTCCGAGAAACACGCAGAGCTCCGGTTTGTATTTGTCAAGGGCGGCATTCATAAGTTTCTGCATATCCCTGAAATTGGGGCTCGTGGCGTAATCTTCCTTCTCGTGGATATCGCCGAAGAGCAGTATACCGAATTTTCCCCTGTCGTTGAATTTAAGCATTGGATTACCTCTCAGAGAGTTCGGCGCCGCAAAAAAGAGCATACCGCCTCATTTTCTGCAATTATATCACAGCCGCGCACATATTTGCAACATATATTAAAATAAATAGGGGCATTGTTAAAACGACCGCAATGTGATAAAATAAAAAACAGATGGATTTTTTCACGATTGAAGTGCCCGTAGACCGGACGCGGGGAAATTTCTGTAATCATAATAAATGGAGAAAACGGATGATGAAATCTATTTTAGCTTTGATTCTGTCATTTTTTCAGCTGATATCATTCAATGTAATCCGTATAGGAAAGACAAGAACGATAGGGGTGAACAGATACGTGACTTATCAGACTTTTGAAAGCTTCGGCACTTCTGCCGCCTGGTGGGCGCAAAATGTTGAGGATGAGGAAACCGCCGAAGAAATTGCCCGCCTTCTGTATGATAAAGAAACAGGGCTCGGGCTTGAAGTATTCAGATACAATGTCGGAGCGGGAGAAAAGGAAAATCCCGATTCAAGGATTTCAATCGAATCCAGAAAAGCAGAGAGCTTTGCGGCTTATGATAAGGAAACCGGGTCGTTCAAATATGATTTTTCCCGTGATTCAAACGCACGCAGAGTGCTCGATTATGCCGTGAAATACGGAGCGGACAAGGTAATCCTTTTCAGCAATTCCCCTCATTATGCCCTGACCGTGAGCGGACAGGCGTCCGGCGGGCTCGAAAGCCATAGGAACAATCTGCCCGAAGAGAATTACGGAGCATACGTTGATTATATGCTTACCGTTGCCGATAAATTCGTTGAGATGGGTTACCCGGTTTTCGGTATCTCTCCCATAAATGAGCCGCAGTGGTCGTGGGGAGGGGAGAGGGTCACTCAGGAGGGCTGCCACTTTGATGCCGATGAATGCATAAAACTCCTCGAGCTTTTTGCACAAACCATGAAGGAGAGAAATGTCTCTTACAGACTGCTTGGCCCCGAGAGCGGACAGCTTTCCGAAGATCAGTATGAATATATCGATAAATTTATGCGGAGCCAAATTCTGAGGGATTACTGCGAGTATTTCAGCGGCCACAGTTATTGGATGGATAACAATTATGACGGCAAGACAGCGACCGGTCAGAAGTTTGCCGATGAATACTCCGATATGAAATTTGAGATGAGCGAGTGGTGCGAACTGCCGCTCAAAATTGACTCGACCACCGTTGACAGTGCGCTGTATATGGCAAATATAATCATTCAGGATCTCACGCTTCTCAATGCCGTATCCTGGCAGAGCTGGACTGCCGTAAACGAAGACGGTCTGCTCAATTTCACAGATGAAGGCCTCGTTAAGTATATGAGATATTATGCCTTTATGCATTTTTCAAGATTTATAAAACCCGGAGCGGTGCGTATAGATACGATGGACAGCGGGGATAACAGGGATATTCAGTCGGTTGCCTTTGACTGCGGCGGCAGAACCGTTATGGTCATCGTCAACAATTCAGATTCGGATATAAAACTCAAAACAAGCGGTCTCAGAGGTTCCTATGAAATATACAGAACCGATGAAGTTAAAAGGTGTGAACAGGTTGAAGAGGGCAGCCGTCTCGGCCCCCACACCATTCCCGCCAAAAGTATTGAAACAATAGTTGTTGGATGAATCCGCTATGAGAACGATAGAGTACACGATTGAGCAAAAAGACAGCGGCATTAAGATATTCACCTTTTTGAAATACAGGAAGGGACATTCTACAAAACTGATTCGTACAGTAAAAAATACGGACAGGGGTATCCTTCTCAACGGCGAGCCGGCGCGAACTGTTGACACGGTAAAAAGCGGCGATTTGCTCACGGTGAATATAGCCGGTGATATTACGGAAATCGAGCCTTCCGATGAACCCCTGGATATCGTTTATGAAGACAGCGACCTGCTGATTATCAACAAATCTCCTTTTACGGCGATGCACCCTACTCACAACCATCAGGGCGATACCCTTGCGAATGCGGTAGCGGGCCATCTTAAAAAAGAGGGCAGGTCAGCGGTTTTCAGGGCTGTCGGCCGGCTTGACAAAGGCACCTCCGGGCTTGTTGTCTGCGCTCTGAATTCCCTTGCGGCGGCAAAACTTTCGGGGAAGGTGAAGAAGGAATATTGTGCCATAGTCAAAGGCGGTCTTGAAGGCAGCGGAACCGTCGATGTTCCGATTTACCGACCCGACCCGATGAAAACTCTCAGGGCATGCTCGTATGAACTGGGCACGGAAACGGCTGTCACACACTGGACCGTAATTAAAAGCGAAGGTGAGTTTTCGCTTGTGAAACTCAACCTTGAAACGGGAAGAACCCATCAGATAAGAGTTCATATGAACTTTCTCGGGCATCCTGTTGCGGGTGACGGCTTATACGGAGGTTTTCATCCCGAATTCGGGCATCAGCTCCTGCATTGCGGCAGTTGCGGGTTGGTTCATCCGGTGACGGATGAATATGTGACTTTTACGGCGGATGTTCCCGCTGATTTCAAAAAATGCATACATTTTGAATAAAATACATTAATTCCTGTTTATATGCAATATTGCCTGCATAATATTCTTGACTTTTGAAAAAATGGATGTATAATATTAAAAAGAAAAATAAAATGCCGCGGAATTCTGCCCGTTATGAGAAGGGCGGTATTTATTACAGTATCGGAGGATGCAGATGGAATGGTTTGAAACCGTAAAAGATCAATTTTTCAGATGCTTTATCAAGGACGACAGATATATGCTCCTTGTCAAAGGCATCGGAGTTACGCTCAAGGTTTCGCTTTTTGCGATTATTCTGGGCATACTGATAGGCTTTATTATCGCGGTTTGCAATCTGTCAAAGCATAAAGGACTTAAAGCAATCGGAAAGATTTATACCGACGTAATAAGAGGAACGCCCTCCGTTACACAGCTTATGATTATTTACTTTGTTGTCTTTGCCACGCTGAAATGGTCAAAATGGATTATTGCAGCCATCGCATTCGGCATAAACTCCGGCGCCTATGTTTCGGAAATAATCAGAGCGGGCATCCTTTCAATAGACAAAGGGCAGACCGAAGCCGGGCGCTCGCTCGGCCTGAACGGCTTCCAGACTATGAGCAGGATAGTTGTTCCTCAGGCGGTCAAAAATATATTTCCCGCGCTGTGCAATGAATTCATCGTACTTATAAAAGAAACAGCCATTGTCGGTTACGTGGGTCTTATGGATATCCAGAAAGCCGGCGATTTCATAAAGAGCGCCACGTATATCGCGTTTATGCCGCTCATAGGTACGGCGATAATATACTATGTGATTATAAAGCTTTTGAATATCGGGCTTCGTAAGATAGAAAAGGCTTTGAGAAAATCCGATTTACGCTGAGGAGGGTCGGGATGATAACAGTTAAAGGCCTTAAAAAGCATTTCGGAGATAATCAGGTTCTCAGAGGCATAGACGAGCATATTGAAAAAGGAGAAGTTGTTGCCGTAATCGGGCCTTCGGGCTCCGGCAAAAGCACTTTCCTGAGATGCCTGAACCTTCTGGAGGATGTTACTGAAGGCGAAATTTACGTTGACGGCGAACTTGTCAACACCCCTAAGACGGATGTAAATAAAGTCCGGCAGAAAATGGGAATGGTGTTTCAGCAGTTCAATCTCTTCCCGCATCTGTCGGTAAGAAAAAACATAACCCTCGCGCCTGTTTTGCTTAAAAAGATGAACAGCGCCGACGCGAACAAGAGAGCGGAGGATTTGCTGGAAAGAGTCGGACTTTCCGACAAGGCGGATGAATATCCCGCGAGCCTTTCGGGCGGCCAGAAGCAGAGAGTTGCAATAGCAAGAGCGCTTGCAATGGACCCGGAGATTATGCTTTTTGATGAGCCGACCTCTGCGCTTGACCCGGAGATGGTGGGCGAGGTGCTTGACGTAATAAAAGCGCTGGCTGACAGCGGCATGACCATGGTGATAGTCACTCACGAAATGGGTTTTGCCAGAGAGGTGGCAACCAGAGTTCTCTTCATTGATCAGGGCGTGGTTATGGAAGAAGGAACACCCGAGGAAGTTTTCGGCAACCCGCAGAATGAGAGGACAAAATTGTTTTTAAGCAAGGTATTATAGTTTAACATACAGGAGGAAAACAATATGAAAAATCTTAAAAAATTTGCAGCCGTTATTCTTTCGCTTGCCTTTGTGCTTGGCGCTCTTACCGCCTGCGGAAGCGGCGGCACCATTGACACCACCGCAAACGGTGAGCCCGATACATCGGCAGCTGAAGAAGTCAAGCCGCTGGTTTTCGGCACAAACGCTGAATTTGCGCCGTTTGAGTTTGTATCAAGCCAGGGCGTTATCGGCGAGTTTGACGGCATTGATATGATGATAGCAAAAAAGATTGCAGAAGCAAACGGTATGGAAGCCCAGATAAACAATATGGAATTTGACTCATTGCTTATCGCTCTTCAGAACGGTCAGATTGATGCCGCTATCGCAGGTATGACCGTTACCGATGAAAGAAAGGAGCAGGTCAATTTCTCAATTCCCTACTATACCGCAGCGCAGGTTATGATTGTTAAAGATGGTTCGGATATAGCAAAAGCCTCCGATATGGAAGGCAAGAAGATCGCAGTTGTTCAGGGCTATACAGGCGAAACCGTTGTTAAGGAACTCGGTTATGAGTATGAAGCGTTCAAGAAGGGCACCGAATGTGTGCTTGAGCTTGTCAACGGCAAATGCGATGTGGTTGTCATCGACTCCGCAACTGCCGCTACTTATGTTGCCGATAACGAGGGGCTTTCGATTGTTGAGGACAGCGAGGCCTTCGGCGAGGAGCAGTATGCTATCGCGGTTGCAAAGAATAACACCGAACTTCTTGAAAAAATCAATGCGTCTCTTGAAAAGATGCTTGCCGACGGTACTGTCGGTGAAATCGCCGTTTCCTACATTGACGCTCAGTAATTTTTAATAACAGATAAAACAGGGCTGTTGCAAATGGACAAATACCAAATGCAACAGCCTAAATTGTTTTTATGCTGTGAACCGTAAAAGACTAAAAACTCAGAATTTCATCTTTCTTTTCACAGTTTTCAAAATGAAGGGTTATTTTTCGGACCTTGCTTCGCGCGGACGGAGTGACGGTTACGTTTTCACCGTCCACTTCAAATAAAACACTTTCTCCGTCATCATCAAAGAGTGTATATGTATTTTTCCCGGGGAATATCCTGACAAAAAGCTCCCCGAAGTCCTGCGAGTTTCCTTCCCTCTCAGGCAGCATCGGAATCACGGCGCCTGCTTTGGCAAATACGGGGTATCTGTCAAGCGGACATTGAATTTCATATTCGCCCTGCGAATATTTCTTTCCGGTGAATATATCCGTCCATTCTCCTTCGGGGAGATAGAAACGGACATTCGGTCTGCCTTTTGCCGTCCTTTGAGTGACCGGGGCAACTATGAGTTCGGTGCCGAAATAATACTCATTTGCGTATTTTTTGTTCCTTGCGTTTTCGGATTTATCACGGTAATACATCGGGCAGACGAGGGGGATTCCTTCTCTTGACGTGAGTATATTTGCCGTGTAAAGATAGGGTAGCAGGCGGTGTCTCAGTCTCAGGAAGTCTTCCGCTTTTTCCTGAACCTTCGGGAAGTTCCAGGGTTCTTTTGAGATGGAAGTGTTGTTTGAATGAAGCCTGTTAACAGGCGAGAAAACACCGAACTGGAGCCACCGGAGATAAAGCTCGTTATTGCCGGAATTCAGCACATGTCCGCCGATGTCGTGGCTCCACCAGGTATAGCCTGCGTTTGACGCGTTTGCCGTGAACCAAGGTTGAAGAGCAAGGCTCTTCCAACATACGAAAGTGTCGCCCGAGAAGCCCAGCGGATATCTGTGAGAGCCGAGGCCGGCGTACCGGGAAAGGATCATACCCGTTTTGCCGTTGCGGCAGTTATCGAGAAAATGATAGTGATTGAGCAGCCAGAGAGGATCAAGACCGTGCATAATCTTTGAGGTTGTGCCCTGCTGCCAGTCTATCCACCAGAAGTCAACGCCCTCATTTTCATAAGGATGATGAAGTATGTCAAAATATGCGTCGCGGAAAACCGGGTCGGTGAGGTTGAACCTGACCGGCTTTTTTTCATCGGGATTCTGCCCTGTTGCTTCGCACATTTCTTTATATTGCTTTTCAAAATACCTTACTCCGTCGTGGGGATGAAGGTTCATTGTTACAGCGAGTCCGTTTGATTTAAGCTCATCAAAGAACGCCTTGTGATCCGGAAACAGTTTTTCTTCAAAAGTGTAGCCCGTCCACCCTGCGCCCTGAATAACGGTGGGTCTGACATCGCGGGGCACATTTCTGACTATGTGCCAGTCCATATCTATGGTGGCAACGGTCAACGGGATATTTCTCTCCCTGAATTTCTTCATAAGAGCGAGATATTCGCTCTGGGTATACGCGTGATAACGGCTCCACCAGTTTCCCAAAGCGTATTTGGGCAGAACGGGAGTGGCGCCGCAAAGGGAATAGAATTCTTTCAGTCCTCCGAGATAATCATCACCGAAGGCAAAAACATATTTGTCCTCTCCGACCTCATCGCGCAGTTCAATACTGCCGTCTTCATTGAAAAGAAAAGAGTCAGAGTCGTCGATTTCGGCAATACCGTTCGAGGAAAAAATGCCCTTACGCATATGCTCAAAGCAGAAACGGTCTTTCTTTTCTCTGTCGGTTTTCCAGCTTCCGAGTATTCCGAAAGTGCCGTCGAGTGTTCTCGCCGTACCGCCGAGATTGGTTGAGGCGGAGGGGCTTACGCGCCGTCCGTTTATAACTGCCGTTGTTGTAAGGGTGCAGATGTTTATTTCATATTTTTTATCTCCGGCCGTGACAAAAACCGTGTTTCCCTTTTTCTCTGCCGAAGCGTCAACAGCGGCAAAATTACGGCAAATAACCATCTGAGTCGCCTTATCGCAAAATCCGTTTTTTGCTTCTTTCTCAACTCTGATGATTCTGTCTGTGATTACGCTTATGCGTATATCACCGAATACAAAAGCCTGACCTGCTCTTGCCGGAGCGGTCTTCATACTGAATCTTCCCATAGTGTTCTCCGATTTATTATTTGATAAGTTCCTGCATAAAGGCCCACGATTCTTCCGTTGACCTGAACGGATCGCCGTCAACCCAGTCGCAGTCCTGCTCATATACTATGTAGGGGATTTCCAGTTCGCAGGCGGTTTCATAGCACTCTCTGAGGTTGACACGGCCTTTGCCGAGTGAAACGAATTTTCTGGAATTGTTTTCGTCAAAGATGTAGTCCTTGAAATGGGCAACCTTGACTCTGCCCTTCATTTTGCCGAGTATTTCAACCGGGTCCGAGCCCGCATAGTGAATCCATGCGAGGTCGGGAATAAAATGAAAGAGATCGGGGTCGGTTTCGTTAAGAAGCATATCCATCATGCTGTAATTTTTATCATTGAGTTTATGAAATTCAAAGTCGTGATTATGATAGTTGAAGGTCATGCCGGCCTTTTTGAGCACGGCGCCGATTTGCTGAGCCTGATTGATGAAATTCCTGACATTTGTGCTGCTGTATCTGCTGTTTTCGGGAGCGGCGCCGATCCCCATAGCGTCACAGCCGATTTCCCTGTGATCGTCAATCATGGCGTCAAGATCGGTAAGCATTCTTTCAAACTGCTTATGAGTGACGCAGCAGGTCATCCCGTGCTTTCTGAGTATTTCTCCCTGCTCTTTTGCGGGAAACTCGCCTATGGCGGAAATCTGAACATCCTTTACGCCCAGTTTTCCGAGGCGTTCAAGAGTGCTGTCAAAATCATCCGCCGTTTGAATAAAATCCCTGAGTGTGTACAACTGGATTCCCATTACCGGCTTTTTCATGGCTACTAACCCTCTTTTATTTCATATAGTCTGCTACGGCTTCAATCTCGCCTTCGCGTTTATATATTCTGGGCACTCTCTTATTTATGCCGCAGATTATTTCATAGTTTATAGTGCCCGCTTTTCCGGCTACGCTGTCAACCGAAAGGGGACTTCCCTGCACATTGTCGAAAACCGTCACGGATAAACCTTCGCTCACGTTATCGATATCAGTCACGTCAATCATACACTGATCCATACAGATTGCGCCTATGACGGGAGCAGTTTTCCCGCCTATTTTAACAACGGCAGAGCCGCTGAGCGCTCTGGGAAAACCGTCTGCGTAACCGATAGGTATGGTGGCAATTTTGATTTTTTTATCACCGGTTGAGTATTTTCTGCCGTAACTTACAGGCGAATCATCATTAATTTCCTTAACCATTGAAATGACGGTTTTAAGCTTCATTGCGGGTATGATACCGAGCTTCCCGCTCAGATAATCAGAGGGGTTAAGTCCGTAGAGTATTATACCGGGTCTTACCGCGTCAAGGTGCATTTCGGGGTAAAGCACTGTGGCCGCGGAATTGCAGCAGTGCCTTATTTCAAATCTGATTCCTTCAAATTCAAGTGAATCGATAAAGGTTCGGAACAGGTCATACTGTATTCTTGTGAATACCGCTCCTTCGCCGTCCTCGTCTGCCGAGGAAAAGTGAGTGAATATGCCTTCGGGATAAAGACCTTCAAGTCTGCACGCCTCTGCGGCCTCGCTGACTGAACCTGAATCGGTATCGCTGTTGTGGAAAACAAAGCCGAGGCGGTTCATACCCGTATCAACCTTTATGTGAATGTTAATCTGTACTCCCTGCTTTACCGCGCTTTCGGAGAGTTTCTGCGCATAATCAAGGTTAAACACGGACTGTGTGATGTTGTTCACGGCAAGAGTTTCAGCATATTCGGGGGGAGTATAACCGAGAATAAGCACGGAGCTGTCGGCGTTTGCGCTGCGCACCTGAAGGGCCTCTTCAAGGTTTGAAACAGCGAAGAAATCACAGCCGCAGTCCGAGAACTCTTTGACAACATTTTCGACTCCGTGACCGTAGGCGTCAGCCTTGACAACGGCAATTATACGGCAACCCGGGGTTACCGTATTTTTTATAATCTCGTAATTATGTTTTAATGCATCCAGGTTAACGTCAATCCAGGTGCGTCTGAAGTATTCGTTCATTATATGTTTCTCCGGTCAATCAGAAAAGGTATCCGGTCAGCAGTTTAACAAGGAATTCGAATATAACCCCGAGCGGAGCGGGAAAGCTTTCCCTGAAGAAATCGTAGTCGATTCCTTCCGCGGCAATCACGGGCTGTGTTTCGGTGCCGAGTCCGAGCTCAGCAAGTTTTTCAAGTACCGCTTCCGCTATCGCGACATTGCCTGCGGCATTCGGATGAACGCTGTCATCCGCAATGTATTCCTTGTGTCCGCTCATTTTTCCCGAAACGTCAACAATATAAATGTTGTCGGGGTATTTCTCACGGGCATTGTTTATACCCGCCGAAATGACATCCGCGAGTTTGCAGTAAACGCCCTCAGCTATGCCGTACCAGGAAACATACTGAGTTTGCGCCAGAATTACAGCGTCGGGGTTAAGAGCGAGGATTTCATCCATAATATCCTCGTAGTTCTCCTTGAACTGATCCGCTATCTTATAGAACAGTTTCATATTTATGCCTATTGCGGCGCTCAGACCGATGAAGACCACATCTTGCCTTGTGAAATAATCGTTTGCTCCGATTGAGATGCTTATTATATCCGCCTGCTCGGCGGCGCGCCTGTATTCTTCGTCGGAGCGGATAAGATCAAGCTGCTCCTGAGAAGTTCTTGCGGTTCTGGCAAGGTTTTTATAGTTGTAGCCGTTTGTGTTTGCCACTATCCTGCCGTAGCACGCCTCATCCGGATTATCAATTCCGTAGCCGTAGGCGATTGAGTCACCGAGCAGAAGGTAATTCAGTCTGTCATTGTCATCTCCGTCAAAAGCGAATGCGCAGACCGAAAAGCAAATTGCGATAACAAGCGAAACGGCGGTGAGTTTCATAAAGCGGTGGTTGAAGAAAGCACCGGCGTTGCGGAAAACATCTGTTCCTTTATTCTCTGTTATTCTCATATCTGACATCTCCGTTTCCGGAAAAAGGCACCTTGCGGGTGCCTTCCTTTATTTTGGTTATTTCGATGTAAAGAGGAATTATTTTTCGTCGGGTATGAAAGCGTCGTGGACCGCTCTGACTGCATCGTCGGCATGTTCGGCGTCGATAAGAACGGAGATTTTTATCTCGCTTGTTGATATCATCTGAATGTTTATATCAGCCTCAAAGAGAGCCTCAAACATTTTTGCCGCAACGCCGGGATGTGTTTCCATACCTGCGCCGACAACAGATACCTTCGCAACATTGGTGTCATCACATTCGATGCTGAGATTTTCGCCGAGTTCAAGTCCTTTGAGAACTTTGACTGCCTGCTCGGAATTATCTCTTGAGGTGGTGAAGGTGATGTCCTTCTTACCGTCTCTGCCGACAGACTGAAGGATTATGTCTATATTGATATTTTCAGCGGCAAGTTTGCCGAAAATCTTATATGCAATACCGGGTACATTGGGCACGCCGATAATTGATATTCTTGCAACGTTTGCGTCTTTGGTAACTCCTCTGACAAGCATTTTTTCCATTTTTACAGCCTCCTTGACTAAAGTACCGGGAACTCTCGTAAGACTTGAGAGCACCTCAATCACAACATTATATTTCTTTGCCATTTCAACACTGCGGTTATTGAGCACCTGAGCGCCCAGAGTCGCAAGTTCGAGCATTTCGTCATAGGTTATCTCATCGAGTTTGACCGCTCCGGGTACCTTTCTCGGGTCAGCTGTGTATACACCGTCAACATCGGTGTATATCTGACAGCGGTCTGCGTGCATTGCGGCTGCTATCGCAACTGCGCTTGTGTCTGAGCCGCCTCTGCCGAGTGTTGTAACATCGTCATATTTGTTGAGCCCCTGGAAGCCGGCAACCACAACTATGTTTTTCTTTGAGAGCTCAAGTCTGATACGCTCGGCGGTAACCTTTTTTATCCTTGCCGCTCCGTAAACGGAGTTGGTTGAGAATCCCGCCTGCCAGCCAAGCAGGGAGCAGGCCTTGAAGCCGAGTTTTTCAATAGCCATCGCAAGCAAAGAAATTGAAATTTGTTCGCCTGCCGAAAGGAGCATATCCATCTCTCTCTTTGACGCCGATGGATTGATTTCCTTTGCTTTTTCAATAAGGTCATCTGTGGTATCGCCCTGGGCGGAAACAACAACGACAACATCGTTTCCCTTTGCGTAAGTTTCCGTTACAATTCTTGCAACATTCATCACTCTTTCGGCATTGGCAACGGAACTGCCGCCGAATTTTTGAACTATAAGTGCCATTTTACTGTTCTCCTTACTTAAAGGATTAATAATCCGTAATTCTTATTTTGCTTCTGACCGTGCAGCCGAGCCCGTCAATCTTTTTGCAGATATCGCCGAAAAGAAGCTCGTCCGTGATAAAAGCGGTTTCATCATCCGGAGCAAGGTCGCATTCAATAAATTTCACATTGCCGAACACTTTGCTTATGTTTTCCTTTGAGGTGCAGGCTCTGACAAAATATGAACCCCTGCTCTCCTCAAACGGAATAACAAAACCTTCTTCCGCATCGCCCCAGCCGCTGAGCGCATTTCCGCGGGGCTGCCTGATGCAGCTGATTACATCGTTGATTACCGCGGAGGCAGTCGGCAGTTTTCCGGCTCCTCTTCCGTAGAAAACTGTGTCACCCACTGCGTTTCCTCTTACGAGTACCGCGTTAAAAACGTCATTTACATTTGAAAGCTGGCTGCTGCCCGAGATAAATACGGGAGAAACCGAGACGGTGATTTTTCCGTTTTCAAGCAGTTTCGCAGTTCCGAGAAGTTTTATGACTCCGCCCATTTTTTCCGCGTAGTCAACGTCCGCCTTTGTTATGGAACGGATTCCTTCGGTGTAAACGGAATCGGGATAGACGTGCTTGCCGAAGCAGAGCGCGGCAAGTATGCAGATTTTTCTGCAGGCATCCAAACCGTCAACATCGGCGGTCGGATCGCTCTCGGCATAGCCGAGCCGTTTGGCTTCCAGCAAAGCGTCATCAAAGGTTACGCCTTCTTTGAACATCTTTGTCAGTATGTAATTTGTTGTGCCGTTCAGAATACCGGCAACCTCGGTTATCTTATCGGCAGCGAGGCACTCGGTAATAGGTCTCAGAATGGGTATTCCTCCGCCTACGCTTGCCTCAAACATAAAGTTTACGCTGTTTTCCTTTGCGAGCTTCATAAGAATGTCACCCTTGGAGGCTACAAGTTCCTTGTTTGAGGTGACGACGCTCTTTCCCGCTTTGAGGCAGGAACTGACGAATTCATAGGCGGGATGAAGGCCGCCCATGGTCTCGATAACCACGCCCACTTCGGGATCGTTCAGTATTTTTTCAAAGCTGTCGGTTACAAGGCTTTCATTCACATCACCCGGGAATTTTCTCAGATCGAGGATGTGCTTGAGTTCGACCTTGTCTCTGCCGGTGTTTTTAAGGATTATATCCTTGTTCATCGAGAGCACCTGAGCGGCGCCTGACCCGACAACTCCGTAACCCAGTATGGCAATATACACTCTGTTTTTCTCCTTCCGGATTATTGCGGTTGTTTGTCATAAAATCCTTAATATAATAACATATAATTCCGGAATAATAAAGAGAAATTTTTAATATTGTAAAATTTTTTGAAATTATTCTTTTTCTATTGTTTTTCAACTGTTTTTGTTGTACCATTAAAAAAGAAGTTTTTTCACGAGGTGAATGTTTTGGATATTGTCGAAAAAAGACGGGCTACACTTATCAGTCTGACTTATCTTGCGGTTTTTGTAATTATTTTTTACTTCTTTGTTAAGTATGCATTCTGGATGGTTTCTCCGTTCATATTTGCCCTGCTTATCGCTCTTATTCTTCAAAGGCCCATAAACTTTTTGTCAAAGAAGACGCACTTAAAGAAAAAACTGCTTTCGGTTATTCTTGTGCTTCTGGTTGTTCTGATTGTTTTGGGACTTGTGACGCTTGTAGGTTACAGGCTTTGGGATGAATTCTATAATTTCGGTCAGTATGCCGTCTCCAAGCTGAAGGACTCGGAATATATGATAGAAGTCGTAAAGACAAAGATTGACGGACTTATTGACCGCCTTCCCGCTTTTTTGAGCAATTCCGCCGGAGATGCCGTAAACAGGGTTTTTGACAGCATTTTCCACTATGCCGAGGAAACATCATCGGAAGCTGCGGCAGCCGTGGAAACCGCGGGAACAGCGGGCAAAGCGTCGCAGTTAGGGCTCAATTTTTCATTTCTTAAAGCTCCTCTCAGCGGTATCTGGTCAACCGCAAAGCAGATTCCCGCCATTCTTACCGCGGTTCTTATCAGCATAATCGCTTCCTTTTTTCTTACGTCCGATTATGACGGCTTTGTCCGCCTGATAAAGAGCAATATCACCCTTGAGCACGAAAGGAAAATCGCAAAAGCCAAACATATAATCACAGATGTTCTCTGGAAATGGGTAAAGTCCTATGCGGTAATTCTGTTTATAACATTCTGCGAAATCGCTTTAGGCCTGTTCATTCTTAAATTGTGCGGCTTATACACCGGCAATTATATATTCGTCATTGCCGTATGCACTGCGTTGCTTGACATCCTTCCTGTTTTCGGCACGGGCACAGTGCTTGTACCGTGGGCTGTCATCAGCCTGTTTACCCATAAAGTCGGTCTCGGTATAGGCCTGATTATCATATATGTTGCAATAACTGTTTTCCGCCAGATACTTGAGCCGAGGCTTGTGTCGATGAATGTCGGTATGCATCCCGTGATAACGCTTATGGCCATGTATCTCGGCCTTCAGATTTTCGGCTTTCTCGGCCTTCTGATTCTGCCCATAACCCTTGTTATAATCAAAACTCTCAATTCCGAAGGCGTTATCCAGCTTTACGGAAGGAGAGAAGAGGAAGAAACGGAAGAAGACGAGCCGGATGAAGCCGGAGAAACTGATAAAACAGCCGAGACCGCCGACGCGGAGGGGCACGGCATTTAAGCTGTAAATTGACCGTTACGGGCGCTTAAACAAAAAATATATAAAAAATCGTTGAAATAGAATTTGCTTTATGATACAATCTATCTACTGCTTTAAATTCTCCCGTACGAAACGGGTTTTATCTAAGGAGGAAGTTCTTTGAAAGCTTACACCGCTAAAGACATAAGAAACGTGGCTGTTGTCGGCCACAGCGGCAAAGGTAAAACCACCCTTGCCGAAGCTATGCTTTATCTCGCAAAGGCAACCGACAGACTCGGAAGAGTTGCCGACGGCAATACCGTTCTTGACTTCGACGCAGAAGAAAAAAGAAGAAAATCAACCATCGCAACCGCAATGGCCAATCTCGAGTGGAACAATACCAAAATCAACATCCTTGACACCCCCGGCCTTTTTGATTTTGCCGGCGGCGTAAGTGAGGGCGTGCGTGCGGCGGAAGCGGCTCTCATAGTTCTCTCCTCAGGTTCGGGTGTTGATGTCGGCGCAGAAAAGGGCTTCAAGGCTGCTTCCGATAGAGGAATAGCAAAACTTTTCGCAGTTACACGCTGTGACGCGGAGAACGCCAATTTCTCGGCAACATTCAATGCTCTCAAAGATGAATACGGCGCCGCGGTCTGCCCTGTTGTAGTTCCTGTTACCGAGGGCGAAAAAGTTACCGGTTATGTAGATTTTTCAACCGGCAAAGCTTACGCATATAACGGCGGAAAGGCTTCCGAAATCGCCTATCCTTCCGATCCCGAAATAGATGAAATGAAGTCAATCTTCACTGAAGCGGTTGCTTCGGCGGATGAAGAATTGATGGAGAAGTTCTTTATGGAAGAACCTCTTACCCCCGATGAGATTGCCCGCGGTCTCAAAGCGGGTGTTATCAGCGGAGACATCTATCCCGTATTTGCCTGCTCCGGTTATAACACCGACGCAGTTGACCTTCTTCTCAACGCAATCGTCTGCATAGCTCCCGACGCTGCAGCTTGCGCGGGCGAAGGCGATATCAAGTGTGACGAAAACGGCCCCGTGGCAGCTATCTGCTTCAAGACCGTTGATGACCGTTTCGGCAAGATGTCCTTCTTCAAGGTAATCTCCGGTAAACTTACCTCCGACGTTCCTGCTTATAACAGCCGTACCGAGGAGCAGGAGAGAATGGGTAAAATGCTCTTCCTCAAGGGTGACAAGCAGGAGGATACATCCGTTATTCCGGCCGGCGATATCGGCGTGGTAACAAAACTTTCCGGCTTCAAAACCGGCGACACTCTCTGCGCACCCAAGGCTGACATAAAACTTGCCGGCATTGATTATCCCGCTCCCTCGCTGTCCAAGGCGGTCAGGTCCCGTAAGAAGGGCGAGGAAGACAAGGTCGCTCTCGGACTTAACAGAATATCCGATGAGGATCCCACAGTCAGATTCACCACAAACGCAGAAACTCACGAGCAGGTTCTTTCCTGCCTGGGTGAGCAGCACATAGATGCTGTTGTCAGCAAACTTAAGACAAAGTTCAACGTTGAGGTTGACCTTTCAACTCCCAAAGTTGCTTACAGAGAAACCATCAGCAAGACTGCGGCGGTTCAGGGACGCCACAAGAAGCAGTCAGGCGGCAGCGGCCAGTTCGGCGATGTTTGGATTCGCTTTGAGCATATCGAGGGTGACGGCTTTGAGTTCGCAGAAGAAGTTGTCGGCGGCGCCGTTCCCAAGAACTTTATTCCTTCAGTTGAAAAAGGTCTCCGTCAGGCCATCACAAAGGGCCCGCTTGCCGGTTACCCCGTAGTGGGACTCAGAGCCGTACTTTATGACGGTTCTTCACATCCCGTTGACTCAAACGATATGGCTTTCCAGACTGCGGCGAAGATTGCTTTCAAGAACGGTATGGCCCAGGCCAATCCCAAGCTTCTTGAGCCCTACGGCACGCTGAAGGCTTATATGCCCGGTGACAATCTCGGCGACATTATGGGCGACGTTACCAAGCGCCGCGGCAGAGTTCTCGGTATGGGTCCCTGCGAAGATGACCCCAGGATGCAGGAGCTTGTAGCGGATGTTCCCATGGGCGAAATGGGCGACTTTGCAACGGTTCTCCGTTCCGTAACAATCGGCAGAGGTTACTTTACATTTGAGTTCGATCACTATGAAGTAGCTCCCGACGAGGTTGCCAAGAAGGTCGTTGAAGAAGCCGCCGCTGAGGCAGAGGAATAATCCTTAAGATAACTGTTTATACCCGCAGCTTTCTCAGGAAGCTGCGGGATTTTTTCTTTTGAAAATGCATTAAAAAACAATATCCGATGTTGACAAAAAAATCAGCGGGTTATAAAATAAAAATGTATTTTTCATTATATATTCCGATAAAGGAGAAAAGGTTTTGATAAAACTGAAACAGAAAAATATCGGAAGCGGCTGGCTGTATTTTTATGTGCATTTTGTTACGGAGGTTGTTTGCTTTTATAATCTGACAGTGCTTGCCGGGGACAGCGCCTCTTTCTGGATTATTCCCCTCATTTATGACGCTCTCGCTTTTGTGCCCCAGTCCCTTGTGGGAAGATTCAGCGACAGATTCGGCAAAGTGCCGCTCGGAGTAACAGGCCTTATTCTTATGGCGGCGGCCGGTCTTATGTTCGGCTCCGGCTTTGATTTCGGCAAATATACCGCCCTGGTCATCCTTTGTATCGGAAACGCTTTTACTCACGTTAACGGTGCCGAGGTTACGTTAAGATGCTCCGGCGGCAAGCTCTCTCACAGTGCCGTCTTTGTGGCGGGCGGTTCGTTCGGCGTCATAACCGGAAAACTGCTGGCAACGGCGCAGATTTCATATTTGCTTATATCTGCCCTGGTTATCACCGCCGTACCCTTTGCAATTCTTGCGGAGTATTACAGGAAAGAAGCGGACAGACTTGAAAATCCATGTGAGGGGTTCAACTATGTTTCTGAAAAGATTCCCGCCTCTCTGATTATCCTTGTGGCAACCCTGGTGGTTATCGTCAGGGGATATATGGGCTACGGAATACCCACATCCTGGAACAAAACAACCTTGCAGACTGTCTGTCTCTACTGCATTATGGGCGTAGGCAAGGCGGCAGGCGGGATACTGGCAGACGCCTTTGGGGTAAAGAAAGTAGCTCTTTTCAGCACTGTGGCCGCTCTTCCGTTTCTGCTTCTGGGGGATGAGCATATGTTCGTTTCCCTGATAGGAGTTATGTTCTTCAGCATGACGATGTCCATAACCCTCGCAATGCTTGTCAGCGTGCTGCAGTCAACGCCTGGCCTCGCCTTCGGCTTCACAACAATAGGCCTGTTTCTCGGTTCAGTTCCCATTTTCTTCTTCAGGTTTACTTCGGTCAGGTCAAACTGCATAATCATTTCGTTCCTGACCGTGCTGTGTGTTATTGCGCTCGGCATTACTCTGAGAAAGGACGGCAAACAAAATGCAGGACTTTAAAGTTTTGGTTGATCCGAACCTGATGGCAAACGCTGAATCGCCCCTTGTTGCCATCTCCGTTATTGTGGCTGTGATTGTTATAATTACGGTTGTCCTCGCTGCGGCGGAACTTCGCAGGAAAAAGCGTAAATGATAAGTCTTTTACCTTATTATATGATAAAGTCGCTGCTTCTGACCGTCCTGTTTGAGTGTGCATTGGCCTTCTTGCTGAAAACACGCAAACCGCTTGATTTGGCAACGGTTGCCCTCGCCCAGGCAGTAACCAATCCCGTTGTAGTGGTGACAAATTATCTGATTACTGTTTTTATCGGAATGACGGCTCATTACATCGCGCTTGCCGTGCTCGAAATTTCCGCGTTTTTAACCGAGGCGCTTATTTACCGCAAACTGAAAACGTGCAGAATGAATCCGTTTCTGTTTTCGTTTATACTCAATCTGTTTTCGTTCACCGCGGGTGAAATTATCAACAGACTTTAAGGAGACATTGATATGGCAGTATTTAAACCTTTCAAAGCTATCAGACCCGCCGAGTCCTACGCTTCAGCCGTTGCCGCTCTGCCCTATGACGTTATGAGCAGCGAAGAGGCGGCGGAGTATGTCAGGGATAAGCCCTTTTCTTTCCTTCACGTTGACAAAGCCGAGGTGGATTTACCGGCAGGCACGGATATCTACTCGGAGCAGGTTTATCTCAAAGCACGTGACAACCTGAACAAGCTTATAACAGACGGCATTCTGATTAAGGATGACGCTCCCTGTTTCTATATCTACCGTCAGACAATGAACGGAAGAGCTCAGACGGGTATTGTCGGCTGCTGCGCGATAGATGATTACATCAACAATGTTATCAAGAAGCACGAACTTACCCGCAAAGATAAGGAACTCGACCGTATTCATCACGTTGATACCTGCAACGCGAACACAGGCCCCATCTTTCTCGCTTACCGTTCTCAGCCGGGCGGCGGAGCTCAGAGCCTGACCGACACGGTTTCCGTCATAACGGGCAGCACTTCGCCCGTATATGATTTTGTTTCCGATGACAATGTCGGCCAGACTGTATGGGTGGTTGATGACCCGGCAACCGTTGAAAAAATCTCAGCCCTTTTTGCTTCGGTTGATAATCTGTATATAGCAGACGGCCATCATCGCTGTGCCTCGGCGGTCAATGTCGGACTCAGGCGCCGTGAGGCAAATCCCGGTTACGACGGCAGTGAGGAATTCAATTACTTCCTGTCGGTGGTTTTCCCGTCGGAGCAGCTTATGATAATGCCGTATAACAGAGTGATGACCGACCTCAACGGCCTTGAACCCGCTGAATTTCTGAGCGCTCTTTCGGAAAACTTTACGGTCGAGAAGCTTGATTCCGGCAGCAGCTTCTCGCCGGTCAGCCCCCATACTTTCGGGCTTTATCTCGGCTGCGAAAAATATATGCTCCGCGCAAAGGAGTTGATTATTCCGTCGGATGATGTCATAAATTCCCTCGATGTTTCCATTCTCCAGAATTACGTGATTTCTCCAATTCTAAACATCACCGACCCGAGGTCAGACCCGAGAATTGACTTTGTGGGAGGTATAAGAGGCGAGGAAGAACTTGTTGCCAGATGCAAAACGGATATGAAAATTGCCTTCGCTCTCTACCCCACACAGATATCCGAATTGCTGGCGGTTGCAGACGGCGGGCTCATTATGCCACCCAAATCAACCTGGTTTGAGCCCAAGCTGCTGAGCGGCCTGTTTATCCATTCTCTCTCGTGAATTTTACCGGAGCAGTACATATTTAAATAATAATACATTATTATCTTACGGAGCGGGTTAATGACGGACGTCAGATTCCCGTTCCGTTTTTTTGTTAAAAAATTTTCCCTGAAGTACTTGACAATTCAAATCGGTTGTGATAAACTGATCGCGTAAAATCGATTTAGCAAAATCAATTAACCGGAAGGAGCAGGCAATATGAAATTGGCTGTAAGGTATTATTCAAGAGGCGGCAATACGGCAAAACTCGCAAACGCAATCGCGGGCGCGGCGGGAGTTCAGGCTCTGAATACAGAAGTGCCTCTGACAGAGGACGTTGACATTCTTTTCCTCGGCAGTTCCGTCTATGCATACGGCGTTGATGAAAACGTCGCGAAATTCATTTCGGGTATTGACGTGAAAGTCGGCAAGGTTGTCAATTTCAGCACCGCGGCTCTCGTAAAGTCAACTTACAAGCAGGTCGGCAAATTGCTTGCGGCGAAGAACATCCCCCAGGCGAAGGATGAGTTTTACTGCAAGGGAGCTTTCGGCCCCATGCATAAAGGCAAGCCTGATGAAAAGGATATCAAAGCTGCTGCGGAGTTTGCAAAGAGAGTGATTGAAAATGGCTGAATTTAAGAATAATCCCAAAAACTGCGACCCTCTTCTTCTTGACAATCAGCTTTGCTTTCCCCTTTATGTCTGCGCAAGGGAGGTTATCAACGCTTACACTCCCTTTCTGGATAAAATCGGTCTGACATATACGCAGTATATTACAATGATGGTTATGTGGGAAGAAAAGCAGGTGCTTACAAGGCGTTTGCGCTCGCGTTTGCGCCTTGACAGCGGCACGCTCACCCCGGTAATCAAACGCCTCGAAGAAAAAGGCTTTATCACCAAAGAGCGCTCGTCGCAGGACGCCAGAGACCTGATTGTCTCAATAACGGAAAAGGGCGAAAAGCTCAGAGAAGAGGCGATACACATTCCGGAGCAGATGGCTGTCTGCGTTTCCGGTCTCACACGCGGCAGGGAACTCAGGGAAATTCTGCTTGAAGTTATGGACCTGTTTGAATAAATGAAAAAACAAAAATAAAATATATTATACGGAGGATTTATTATGAGCATTTATGATTACAAAGTTAAGGCACGCAAAGGCGAAACTCTCGATCTCGCATCACTTGAAGGCAAAGTGCTTCTTATTGTGAACACCGCAACCGGATGCGGATTCACTCCCCAGTATGAAGCGCTCGAAAATCTTTATGAAAAGTATCATGAGCAGGGCCTTGAAATCCTTGATTTTCCCTGCAACCAGTTCGGTCATCAGGCGCCCGGCGACGAAGGCGAAATTCACGAATTCTGCACCGCAAAATATAAGACTCAGTTTGACCAGCTTGCAAAGATAGACGTAAACGGCGAAAACGAAGAGCCTCTCTTCACCTTCCTCAAAGCGGCTCAGCCCACCGAGGAAATAAAGGGAATAAAAAACAAAGCCGCTATGGCTGCCATTTCAAAAATCAGCAACACCTGCAAAAAGCCGGAGGATATCAAATGGAATTTCACAAAATTCCTCGTTGACAGGGAAGGCAATGTTATAAAGCGCTACAATCCCACCTGCAACCCGGCGGACTTCGAGCAGGACATCGCCGCACTGCTCTGATAAGATAACGGAAGGAGAATAAAATCATGGCGGTTATTGAAGTAACAGCAAAGACATTCGAGGACGAAGTCCTTAAATCCGACAAACCCGTTCTTGTGGATTTTAATGCCGGCTGGTGCGGCCCCTGTCAGGCGCTCAAGCCCATTATTGCGGAATACGCGGAAAGCCACCCCGGTGTAAAGGTTGTTTCGGTTGACATAGACGAAGAGGATGAACTGAGCGAGAATTACGAGGTCTTTTCGATTCCCTGCCTCGTCGTTTTCCGTGACGGAGAAGAAGTTAACCGTCAGGTCGGCCTTATTTCCGCCGACTCTGTTGCCGATCTTGTGGAGGCGTAACGATGTACGATATCATCATCATCGGCGGCGGTCCCGCCGGTATGACGGCCGCGATTTACGGCAGACGCGCGGCAAAAAAAGTGCTTGTGCTTGAAGCGCTGAGCTGCGGCGGCCAGATTATAAATACGCCGGATATCGAGAATTATCCCGTTGAGGAGCATATCTCCGGCATTGATTTCTCAAACCGTCTTCATAAGCAGGCGGAAAACCTCGGCGCGGAGTTTGTCTTTGAAAAAGCCGTAGATATAAATGATTTGGGCGATTCAAAAGAAGTTATAACGGCAAAGAATACATATACGGCAAAGGCGGTTATCATTGCTACCGGATCCGCAAACAGAAAACTCGGTCTTGAAAACGAGGACAGCCTTGTGGGCAGGGGAGTATCGTACTGCGCAACCTGTGACGGTAACTTTTACCGCAACAAGACCGTGGCGGTTGTCGGCGGGGGAAACACCGCGCTTGAAGACGCTCTGTATCTGAGCGATATTGCCGCGAAGGTCTATCTTATTCACCGCCGTGACAGCTTCAGGGGTGAAGAGGCAAACGCGGCAAAGCTCAGCGAAAAGCCGAATATAGAGTTTGTCCTCAACAGCAATGTTACGGCGCTGAACGCAGAAAAACGGCTTAAAAGCGTTGAGGTGACAAATAAAGACGGCTCGGTGAGAACCCTTGAGGTCAATGGTCTCTTCATAGCTGTGGGCAGAATTCCGGAGAATATGAATTTTGCCCGTCTTGTGGAACTCGACGAAGCGGGTTACATTCCCGCGGGTGAAAACTGTCATACGGGAGTTCCCGGAATTTATGCGGCGGGTGATAACCGTGCCAAGGAGGTACGCCAGCTCGTCACAGCGGTTTCGGACGGAGCTGTTGCCGCTACCGAGGTGGTAAAATACATCAACGGCTGAGATAACGAAGCGGTATTCAGAGCGTTGAAAACAGAAAAAGACAGCCGGCGGATTTGCGTTTCCGCCGGCTTTTTACGGCCGTAAAAACACCTTTTTCCGGTAAAATACACAGGCTGACCTGCGGAGCTGAAAAAAGCGGAAAACGGGCAGCTCCCAAACCTGATTGTGCATTTTATACAATCGTACTTCTCTGCTTTTATACAATCCATCCAACAGAATCGGGTGTTAACAAATTGTTCATAATAAATTCAATAAAAGTTAAAAAATACGGGAGAGGTTTGCAACAACCTCTTTTTATTATATGGATGTAATCTAACCGTGCCGCAGGGGCACGTTGTACTTTTATGGAGGTGCATATTATGAAAAAAGCGAAAAGACTTCTTGCTGTCATTCTTGCTTTCGTAATGGCATTTTCGGTCTTTGGCTCAACCGCCTTCGCAAAAACAATGAACGGCGACTATCTGAGCTTTGAGACCCAGCCTTACAATTATCTTGACGGCGTACAGAAGGTGTATTTCACCGGCGAGCAGGGAGCCACCTATGTCCTTGACTTGCTTGATGACTTACTCAAAAATGCGAATCTTGTTGTAAACGAGGACGCATCCATTCTGGGAACATTACACCTGGAATTGACCAACATAGATAATGTTATGTATTATCTGTGGAATATAGTGCATGCTGTCGTTGACAACAACAATCAGAGTTATAAAAATGTCGGACTTAACGGATTCGGCGCAGGATTAGCTACAGTGGCATCCGGTATTCTTGGCGGCTTGCTTGGTAACATCAAAGATCTTAACGGCGCCGCTTTCAGTGATCAGAACAATGCAGACAGAGTCTGCCGTAATGTTCCCGCAAGGGACGGTCAGACCGGCTCATCGGATATTGCTGTTTTGCAGAAAGTTACACAGTTCCTTTCCGATAACAGAGGTCAGCTCAAAAACATAATTACCGGAGATTTTGATTTCGGTGTGCTTAAGAGCTTTTTAAATAAGATAGACACAGTCGGTCCTCTGCTTGAAGATTTCCCCGTCGGTCTTAAAAATCTTCTTTATTCCAAGCTCTGGAATACCGAAGTTGACGCGGCGCCTTCGGGATGGAGCTATGACAACGGCATTCAGCAGCTTGTTGACTGGCTTCTTGTTGACGGTACCGGTACCTCCGCGGATACAGGCGGAAAGTCCGTCCTCGGCGAGAACTTTGAGCCCTTCCTTCCCGCAATGGGCGGCGAGGATTATTATCCCGAATATCAAAACGGCAACACAAAGGTTTCAAAAACAAGCATCAATAAGATTTCCTTCTATCATCTGGTTAACAACGCCATAGACGCTCTTCTCGGCGGAATGGTTGCCGACCTTCTTAAAGGAGTTCTCCTTGATGCTCTCGATATTGAAATTACGGAAGAAAATCCGTACGGCGACCCCGCGGTTCTTCAGGACGTTATGTTCAGCACGATTGTCGGAGCTATTGAGACGCTTTGCACGGAGAACGGCGCTCCCGCAATCGTATATGATGACCTTGCGGTTCAGTATCCCGTTCCGAAGATTGAGGCGCTTCTCGACTGGTTCTTTAACGGCGGCGGTCTCGCCACCTTCATCGATATCAACGAAAACGGAATCTTCGTTCAGGATAACTTTATTTCCCTCCTTAACGACGTTGCCCGTATGCTTCCCGGTCTTCTGCCTGCTTTGGGTCTTGAGGTCGATCCGACCCTTGCCTACTCGGCTGACGAAGCCAACGCTCTCAAGATGGATGACGAGCTCGGTCAGCTTTATATCACTCTTCAGGAGGAAGAGATTTATATTGACCAGGAGGCCACCGCTGCCGCTTCTGACGGAAAAAACGTTTACCGTTATACGTCCGACAACGAACTGGTTAATACCACAGCTTCCGCGTCTGCCGATTACCGTAATCCCACATTCATCAGAGAGGAGCACATTATTCCCAATTCGGCTGTCTATGCCTCTCTCATAAAAGTTGTTCTCTCTATGTTTATTGACGACTGCTACTTCCCCGCATGGTGCGACAGTATAGCGGAAGTCGGCGCTTACGCGCTCGCTTCTCTTGCGGCTCAGTATATTCCGCAGAACAACTATCTCGACAGACTTGACGCTTATCACTATCGCGTTGAGCTGAATCAGAACTATACACCCAAAGGTACCGGTTCGGTTGAACCCATTCCCTATGTTGACACCGTTACCGTTGCGAACAAAACCGTTGAAGTTCCCAGAGCCGCCATGGATATCGGCGCTTCGCTGGTTGCCTACCTTCTCAACGGCACCTTCGATTTCAACAGAACCTTAGGTTACTGGCCCGAGACCGATACCACCTTTGAGACATGGATTTATGAGTTCCTTCTCTGGGGCGCGTCAACTTATATGCCTGTTCTTACGGGTTCCTACGATAAGACTGCGGCTGCCGGCAGCAGGTTCTCAAAGGTCAAGGTCGGTAACAGCACCTACAGAACCGCTTTTGTTGACGCTTTCAATACTGCCGAAAATGCTTTTGAGAACCTTAAGTCTCAACATCCCAACACCAATAACGGAACCAAGTGCAACATAGACGGCAAGGATTTAGCTCCGGTTCTCTATCAGCTTATTGATTCCACTCTGTTCCATCTTATTCCCGCGAACTGGCTTCCGGATGAGTTCGCAGGCGGCAGTTCTTCGGCGATATTCAACGACTGGCTGCTCAATTCAGTCATGAACTTTGACCTCCAGAAGCTCTTCAGTCTGTTCAGAACCAACTCAACCGGTGAGCTCAACAACTCCACGACAGTTGTTATCATTCGCCTTGTCGACAGAGTTCTCGGTATAGTGTTCGGCGACAACGCGCTTCTTCCCGCTTGCACCGAATCAGACAGCACCAACAGACATCCCACAAATCTCAGCACGCCTACAACCGTTGCTAACTTTGAAGGACTGCTGAGCGCGAGCACGCTGTCAACCCTTGTTTCGCAGCTTCTCTTCTACCTCAACCAGTATGCTGCTCCGCTCATCACGACCATAGGTCCTCTCCTTCTTTCAAATCAGGTCAAGAGCTATAACTATACTGACGGTCTCGGCGTTTCGCACAACTACATTGGCAGTCACCAGATTACCTATGATGAGCTGAAAGACTATGTTGATGGCCTCAGCGAAACAACCAACGCTGTTCTCTATAACGCCTCTGATTATCCCGTAATATTCACCAGCCTTAACAGCGCAAAGGCTGCCGCGGAGGATATAGGTCTTGACAAGGATGACACTTCCTCAATCACCACAGTCGGCGTAAATCAATACAGGCTCAATATTCCTTCCACCTTCGGCAGAGTTTCCTATGCCAGAAAGGCACAGGAACTTGTTCCCGATTCATTTATCGTTCAGAAGAGAACTGACAACGGTTTTGATATCAAGCTTTATGTAAGCCTTGCTTACAGAGACGCAACCTCCGATGTTGCGGTAACAAGCTATGATGCTTCGGGTAATGTTATACCTGCTAACGACACGACCACTTCCGTATACCAGAAAGAGTATGTTTATTCCAACTTCAGAAGGGCGATGCCCGTTGAAGCTCAGGACGGAAGCATTAGGGCAGGCACATACGGCGAAGTTGTCTATCAGGACGGTTACAGGACATTCGAGCGTGAAGATTATCCTTCATTCAGCGTTAAGTATAAGAACAGAGTCAATAACGCCGTTGAGGACGCGGAGGAATTCCTCGGCTCCTATGAATCCACTGTTCAGGGCGGCCTCGGCAATGATTACTATGCCTGGATGATGTATTTCATCAAGCTCAGACTGAGAAACGCCGGTCTTTATGATAAGAATGATGACGGTGTATTTGACGGCAACAAGACTACCGGAAGCGGCGACAACGAGACCGCCAATCCGAACTATGACGGTTTCCCGGGCACTCCCGGCGATAAAACTCTCTATCCGTTTGCGGGCTCAGGCTCAACAGTCGAATCCACATACAGCAGGGGTAATACAACATATAATTTTGCTGCTGCCAACAGTTCAAGACTGATTCAGGACGCTCTTGCCTATGCTGCGGAACTTGAATATGATGATGAAAACAACGTAACAGGCAATCACAATGTCGCGATTCCCGATTCCGACGCTGAGAGCGTTGTAAGACTTGCGCTCAGCACATTGGCGTTTGATATTACTCCCGACGGAGACGGTAATTACAATGCCAATTCAAAACAGTGGGCAACACTTACTTCACAGCAGCTCACTACCATTGGGACTTTCTGTCAGTCAATCGGCTGGACCTTCGATTCCGAGGAATTCAAGATTTACAGGCCTTCATTTGCCCTTATCACAACCTCCGTTCTCGGCAACGCCTTCGGCAGCAATGAAGACAACACCTCGATTCCCGTCACTCCCGCGTCAAGCTATGATTCCAACGCAGCCGGCGAAATCCAGGATATCCAGAAGGCTTATGTTGAGTTTGCAAAGAGCATCGAAGATAATGACAATGGTCTTAAGAACCACTATGATAACATCTCCTGGAGAATTGCGGATTCCGAAGCCAATATCGTTTCCATACCGGCTCTTAACACAATTAAGTTCTGGCTCAAGTACACCGAGGGCGCATATCGTCCCGGCGGAGCAAGTCACGGCAGAAACAGGACCTTTGACGAGCAGCCCGCTTACACAGCAAATTCCTTCGATAAATTCCAGCAGGCTTATGACTATGCGGATTGCCTTGTAAAATATATTGAAAATAACCAAGGTTATATCACTCAGTCACTTGTAACCAAAGCATACAAAGCACTCTTCAGAGCGTATAAGGGCCTTATCGAGTTCGGCGGATTAGCGAACTGGGAACAGCTCGAAGATTATCTTGCTATGGCTGAAGATATTCTCCAGAATGCAGCCGCAATCGGTTACACGGCAGATTCAATCAGCGAACTCCAGAGCGAGTATAACCAAGCCAATAACTTCTACAATATGAACTCTACGTCATATGACACAGAGAAGCAGCCCGAGGTTGACCAGCAGGCAGTTGACCTGTTCTACGTAATCAACCACATGGAATTCCAGGAGGGCATCGAGCCTGATATCACGCTTAACCCGAGTTATCAGGGAAGTGTTCAGATTGAGAATTTCGCAGTAACGGGTGATATGAGAAAGCTCGGCTTCATCTACGGCTTCGAAGAAGGCTCAGGCCTTACCGAGACCGATAAGGATGTACTCTTCTCACACGCAGGTTTCACCTACAACGCAGATATCGGTAACAAGACCACCTACAACGGTTCAGGTTCAGGAACAGGTACCGGCGCATACATCAAAGGTGAAGTTCAGTTCCTTGAGCAGTTCAGATACTTCGCTGTTATCTTCGGCGATGTAACCGGCGACTCGCGTATTGACAACCTTGATGCTGCTGTTATCGGTATGATAGTCAACCAGGAAAGAAGCGAGACCTGGAGCAGACAGCTTAACATTGCTGCCGACGTCAGCAAAGACGGTGTAGTTGATACCACCGACTACTTCATCGTTAAGCATTATGCTCAGCATAAGGATACGGCTGCTGACTATGTCGATCTCGGCGCACTCGCGACTCAGATTAGCATCGGTAATGATGTTGACGAATCCTGGATTCAGATAAGCAACAACGGCTGATTGCTGCTGCCTGAAAAACGCAAGTTTCCTTAAATAAACAGCCCGGCCCTGTGAAAACAGGGTCGGGTTTTTCATATCTGCGGATTTGATTTAAAATGAAATAGTTTTGCGCAATAATAAAAAGCCCTGAAGACAGGGCTTTCCGCTTTTACCGGGTTTGCTTATGAAACCTTATGGATTGCTTCTTTATGGTCGCTGTTTTCTTTTGCCACGGCAATCATAAGCTTTATTCTGTTTTCCTGATTAACCTTGGTTGCGCCCGGATCGTAATCAATCGGAACTATATTTGATTCCGGATATATTTCGCGCAGTTTTCTGACCATTCCCTTGCCTACTATGTGATTGGGCAGGCAGCCGAAGGGCTGCGCGCAGACAATGTTGCCGTATCCGCTTTCGATAAGCTCCATCATTTCGGCTGTCAGAAGCCAGCCTTCGCCCATTTTGCAGCCGAAGCCCATAACGGGTTTTATCAGCTCTTTCAGGTGCATATATGATTCCGGAGCGTTGAAGTTTCCGTAGGCTTTTGCAGCGGATGCGATGCATTTCTCAATGTGAAGCATATACCACATCAGCATCTTCATAAGGGCTTTCTTGAGTTTTTTGCCGCCGTAGAGGTTTATATCCTCAATCCTGTTATCGGTCTTGAAAAGTATAAATCCCATAAGACCGGGCACGTTGACCTCGCATCCCTGGCTGATAAGATAATCCTCAAGATTGTTGTTGCCCAGAGGGGAGTATTTGACATATATTTCTCCGACCACGCCGACTTTTATCTTATCTTTACCGCTTACTTCGATTTTCGCAAAGTCCTTCGTTATTTCCGGGAGGATGTGCTTCATCGCAAAATAGCCGTAACCGCGATTTCCGTCAAAAATTCTGATAAGTCTTGTTATCCACTTTTCAACCGTATTATCCGTATCGCCCTCATTAAGTTCATAGGGCTTGACCTGGTTTTTAAGGAGCATTATGAGGTCGCCGTAAATAAGGCAGGATAAAAACTTCATTGCCATCACCGGAGTGAATTTGAAGCCCGAATTTTTTTCGAGGCCGCTCAGATTGAGCGATATAACCGGCACATAGCCGTATCCCGTTTTTTTCAGCGCCTTGCGGAGCAGATGAATGTAGTTTGACGCTCTGCATCCGCCGCCTGTCTGGGTAATGAGCAACGCTGTCTTGTGAGGGTCGTATTTGCCGCTTTTGAGCGCATTTACAAGCTGACCTATAACAAGGAGCGCGGGATAGCAGGTGTCGTTATGTACTGTATTCAGCCCCTCGTCAACTATCTCCCTGCCGGTTGTTCTGAGCAGTTCTGTTTTATACCCGTGCTGTTTCAGCACTCTGTTGAGCAGCTCAAAATGGATTTCCGCCATGTTCGGAATAAGGATTGTGTAATCCTTTCTCATTTCTTTTGTAAATTCGATTCTGTCTTCACTGTTCATGATTATTACTCCAATCCCAGGGCGGCAAACAGGCTGCGAAGTCTGATTTTAACTGCGCCGAGGTTAGTGATTTCGTCTATTTTAATCTGGGTGTATATTTTGCCCTTTTCTTCGAGTATGCTTCTCACTTCGTCTGTAGTTATCGCATCCGTGCCGCAGCCGAACGAAACGAGCTGAACGAGATTGATCTTGCTGTCGTTTGAATCCGCAACATATTTTGCCGCGGCATAGAGCCTTGACTGATAGGTCCACTGGTCAAGCACATTGGTGGCAAATTTCTCTATATGCTCGCTGATTGAGTCCTCGGTCACAACAACGGCTCCGCATTCGCAGATGAGCTTGTCAATGCCGTGGTTTATTTCACTGTCAAGGTGATATGGCCTGCCGCACAGGATAATAACGGGCAAATTCTTTTTCTTCGCAAGCGAGATGAATTCGTCACCTTTGCGGCGGATTTTTGCCATATAGGCTTCATATTCATCATACGCAGCATTGACAGCGCCCTCAATTTCTCTCAGGCTTATCTTTTCAAGCCGTTCACAGACTATCCTGTGAATTCTCGGGATAAAATCGTTCCTGCGGTGAATTCCGACATAATCCCAGATGAAGTTAATGCCGCCGGTCAAAGCGGAATTTGACCTTATAACCTCAGGATAATATGCCACAACAGGGCAGTTGTAGTTATTGTCTCCCAGTCCCTCGTCTATGTTGTAAGTCATACAGGGATAAAAGATGTTTTTTATGCCCTGTTTAACAAGATACTCAATATGACCGTGCATCAGCTTGGCGGGATAGCAGACGGTGTCCGAGGGGATGGAATGCTGGCCGTCAAGATAAGTCTGCCTTGTTGATTCGGGCGAGACAGTCACTTCATAGCCGAGCTTTGTGAAAAATGTGTGCCAGAAAGGCAGAAGCTCATACATATTAAGACCCATCGGTATTCCGACAGTGCCTCTTTTTCCTTTAACGGGCTGATAGGAGGAAAGAAGTTCCTTTTTATAATCATAAAGGTTATACGTAACCTTGTTTTTGTTTCCGGTGAGCGGCTTGCTGCACTTATTGCCGCCGATGTATCTTCTGCCGCCGCTGAAGGTGTTGACCGTCAGTCTGCAGGCATTCGGGCAGCCCGCGCAGGTTATGGCTTTCACGCTGTGTTCAAAGGAATTGAGGTCGGCAAGGGTCAGTATTGACGATTCTCCCTTTGAGCGGTCCATCGCATATATGGCGGCTCCGTATGCGCCCATAAGGCCGGATATATCGGGTCTTACAACATCTCTGCCGATTTCCTTTTCAAATGCCCTGAGAACGGCGTCATTCAGAAATGTGCCGCCCTGTACAACTATGTTTTTGCCCAGATCGTCCGCGCCGCTTGCCCTGATAACTTTATAAAGGGCGTTCTTTATGACGCTCACGGAAAGACCCGCGGATATGTTTTCTTTTGACGCTCCGTCCTTCTGCGCCTGTTTTACGGATGAATTCATAAACACCGTACACCTTGAGCCGAGGTCAACGGGCTTGTCCGCAAACAAACCGAGGTCTGCGAATTCGGCTATTGAGCAGTTCCACGCCTGAGCAAAGGATTGCAGGAATGAGCCGCAGCCGGATGAGCACGCTTCATTGAGGAAAATGTTGTCTATGGCGCCGTTTCGGATTTTGAAGCACTTGATATCCTGGCCGCCGATGTCGATAATGAAATCAACATCGGGTCTGAATTTCTTTGCGGCGGTGTAGTGGGCTATTGTCTCAACTACTCCTATATCGGCATTGAACGCGTTTTTAACTATCTCCTCGCCGTATCCCGTAACGGCGGAATACTCGATTTTGCAGCCGGGATATTTATTATAGAATTCCGTCAGGAATTCTTTTACCGCGGGGATCGGATTGCCGCTGTTTGACATATATCTGCTGAAAACAATTTCGGAGTCCGAATTGATTACGGCGCACTTGATTGTGGTTGAGCCTGCGTCGATTCCGAGGAAAAGTCTGTCGCTTTCGCCTGCATTTTCATTTACTTTTACCGTTTCTTTGTCGTGGCGCGCTTTGAATTCCTTATATTCATCCTCCGATGAAAACAGGGGAAGACAGCTTATATATCCCTTATCCGAGGTGTAGGCCGCGATTTTGTCAACCGTTTTGCCGATGTCAACAGTTCCGGCTTCGGGTGAAAGAGCGGCGCCTATTGAAACGTAGTAGAGGGAATTTTCGGGGCAGCTGCCTTTTAAACCGAGGGTTTCGTCAAAGCTTTTGCGAAGCTGAGGCAGAAATGTCAGCGGACCGCCGAGGTAAACCACATTCCCCGCAATCGGTCTTCCCTGTGAAAGACCTGCCACCGTCTGATTCACGACAGCCTTGAATATGCTTGCGGCGATGTCCGTTTTTTTCGCTCCCTGATTGAGCAGGGGCTGAATATCCGATTTGGCAAAAACTCCGCATCTGGAAGCTATGGTATATATTTTTTCGCTTTCTTCGGCAAGGGTATCCATATCTGCGGTTTCAACGCCGAGCAGGGCGGCCATCTGATCTATAAAAGCGCCGGTGCCGCCTGCGCACGAGCCGTTCATCCTGACTTCCGTGCCGCCTGTGAAAAAGAGAATTTTAGCGTCCTCTCCGCCGAGCTCGATAACCGCATCCGTGCCGGGCAGAAGTTTCTGAACGGCGGTTCTTGTAGCATAAACCTCCTGAACGAAGGGCAGGCCGAGCTGCTGGGCAAAGCCCATACCCGCGGAGCCCGATACAACGATTGAAGCGGTTGTAAGCCCGGGGTGCTGACTGATTATTTTATTGAGCAGTTCTGCGGATTTAACTGTTATCTGCGAAAAATGTCTCAGATAGTTTTTGAATATTATGTTGTCGTTATCGTCGATTGCAACGCATTTCAAAGTGGTTGAGCCGACGTCAAGTCCTATTCTCATTGTGTCCTCCGTGCCGCTGCTCAGTCGCCGAATACTTTATTGAAAAGCTTGAAGGTGCCTACTCCGGCGGCCAGTGCTACGGCACCCGTGACGGCGAGGACTGCCGTAATATTCTTGTTTTCTCTTTCGCATCTCTCCATTACCGACATGGTCTTTGAAACAAGGCCGGCTTTGAGAGTGTCGGGCATCTCGAATGAATCCATAACTCTTTTGTATTCGTTCACGATATCTCTGCTTGTCATTTTTAATTCTCCAATTCTGTTTTTAATTTGTTTCTTGCTGTCTGAAGGCGTTTTCTGACAGCGTCGGCATTAACACCGGTAATCTGCGCTATTTCGCTGGCGGTATATCCCTCGATGTAGTGGAGGTCCATAACTATTTTGTATTTCGCCGGCAGGCGCATTATAGCGTCAAAGATTTCGCTGTCTTCTTCCTTTATTCCGACCTCAGTGATTTCATCAAGGCTCAGGCGGTTGTTATTCTTTCTGAACCTTATCATATTTTTGCACAGGTTTGTTGCTACCCTGATAAGCCAGGCCTTTTCGTGCTCCTCATCCGTGAAGCGGGGCGCCTTTGTCATCAGTTTTATAAAAGTTTCCTGTAAAGCGTCCTCGGCGTCATAATAGTCATTGACAAGGGAAAAGCAAATCCTGAAAAGCATTTTGCCGTATTTATCAACCGTCATCTCAATATAACGTTTGTTGTCGTATGCGTGCTCCGCGGCTGTATTTTTTTCGATTACTCTCACCTCCGGCCGGGTGTAAACACATTTTTGCACCCATAAATAAAACACATGCAACGGTAAAAATGTGATTTTTTTGCGTGTAAACAATCTGTAAATTGAATATGAATAATTATTGAATTTGCACAAAATAGGAAATCATAAATTATGCATACTAACTATAAGTGAGATTATAATGCGTTTCTGTTGCATTATTTCGATAATAAAAAAGCAAAAAAATAAAAGCAGGAATAATCCTGCTTTTCCGCAAAAATCAATACCGGGTTATGAACACCCGCCCCGGCGTATGGGCTTTTTTGCATAGCGTTGGCGGCGTAAAATATAGGCGATTGCTTTGCAGCCGCGTACAGCGTATTTACCGAGATTTCCCTTTATGCCGCTGAGCAGGGGTGAGTGAATAACTGTGTCCGGTCTGTCTTCGGCGGCGTGAACGGTGACATTGTCACCGTAAAAAGGCGAAAGGATACCGTCGGTTCCCGTTGCATAAGCTCCGTCGGCAAAGGCGGTAACCGAATCAACCGTTTTATTCTCAAGTTCTTTTTCAAACGGCAGAAGGCAGAGGACCGCTCTTTCGCTGCTGCCGTTGTATGAGGGAGCAAGGCTTTTTCCCTGCGGGGCTATGAGGGTATATGTCAGAGGGATTCTGTCTCCCGAACGGTTGCGGTGATGTCTTTGGCTGCCGTAATAGGTTCCGAAGGGATTCATCCTGACTTTTCCGCCTTCTTCAAGCCTCATAGGGCAGTGCGCCATTGACGAAAGGACATTCCTTGCGTTCGCCGTGAGCAGACCCTTCTTGCCGTCCCCGAGGCCTGTCAGACCGGCGGTAAGCTGATTGTTAAATGAGTCAAGGGTTCTGTTCATTTCGTCAGCTTCACCGTAACTGCTGACTTTGAATGAGGATATATCTCCCTCAAAATTGCGCTTGATTACCGAAACATCGCCGTCATTTTCAAATGACAGGCAAAACGGCACGGCTTCCTGCCACTTCATATCGGTGTATCTGCCGAGGGTTGAGTTTTCCGTGGAGATGGCGTCATTCTCCGGCGTATACGGGTAATTCACATCTGTGATAACAAATATGCCATCTGCGGCCTCGCTCGTGAAAAAGCTGAATCTGAAGCTGCCCTGCCTGACGGCACCGGGTATGGAAATCAAGCCGCTTACCTCTATGATTTTTCCGCCCGGTATTTCTCCGCTTTCGAGGTTATCAAAGCTGAAATCACAGCGCCTGTTTCCGTATGTGATATATGACGAGAGAAAACCGTCCGTGCCGATGCAATTCCCGTTATATGTGAAGCTTTTAATCCTGTTATTCTCTCCGAATTCAAGTTTGGCTCCTGAGCTTTCAAGTGTACGGAATGTTTCTCCTCCGGTTTTGCGCTTTCCGTTTATTTTTGCCCTGACGGGGTACGAATCAAGTATTTCGCCGAATTTCATTATCGCAAACACACTGTCTTTTCCCATGGGCGCTACGGTATAGCTTTCAAGCCCGTCCGCTTCCAATGCGATTTCATCCTGTGTGCCGCACGCCAGCTGGACACACTGAAGCTTTGTGCCCGTTGCATTATGAATAACAAGCTGACCGCTTTTGTCCGTCGATGAGGCAACCAGCTTGGCGGCAAGACTGTCTGCCGCCTTTTCGCGCTGAATATTGAGAACGGGAGTTGCAAGCCCGAAGTGTGTGGTGGAGAGCAATTTCACCCTGTCAAGAAAGGCGTCTGTGTTGTCTTTGATTTTGCAGGCTGTGCGGTTTCTCTCAACGGCGGTCCAGATTTTTCTGTTATACGGCTTCTCAGACCAGGATGCATAGCCGGTGAAATTCCCGTCTGCGGTGTCCTGAGTGAATTCAATGACACCGGCAGGGGAATGGTTTTTCAGATATCCGCCGGGCGTATCAAACACAATATAATCGAGGTCGGCGATTTCGCGCACAAGGCCGTTGATGCCGTCGGTATTGGCTATGCGGTTTCCTACAAGCGGGAGGTTTAGGCTCTCCCAGAAAATTGCGTCCGCATCCATATTGATAAAAATAAACAGGTCGTTCTTTATCTCACCCGACAGCTGCTTTTTGCGCAAATCCTTGACCCAGGCGCGCAGGCAGCCCGCGTCGCAGACATCGGCGTTGGAATAAGTGGGGATAACGGTTAATCCCTCGCCTTTATAAGTGAAAGTCAGCGGATTGAATGCTTTTTCATCGTCGAGGGGCTTTATCAGAGTTCTGAATGCGTCAAACGGAACGCAGGAATAATAAAGGCACAGCGCCTTTACACCGAGCTGATTGTAGGTGTGCACCTGAGAAGGGGTGAACATAACCTCCTGCGGACGCACGATTTTTTCGCATTTGCCGAATATATCCTCAAGCCCGGAACCCTGTTTGTTTGAAACGGCAAGATTAATTGAAGCGGCGAGTTCATCGGGCTGCATTGCTCCGAGCGCACCGTTGGAATAGCCCATGATGATATTTTCATCGCCGTTTTCATTCACTCTGCGCTTCATTCCTTCGATAATATCCGGAGCGTATTCCGGCAGTATCTGTTCGAGTGAAAAGAAATTCTCGCTGTCCCAGGTTCCCTTGACGGGAATGCCCTCTGCATTCAGCTTATCGAGTGTTCTGATTATGCCGCGTATGATTCTCAGGTCAGACCCGAAACCGTGTTCATCATTTGTGTCGCCCCTGTAAGAGTGGTAACAGTTGACGTGAAACCCGTAGGCAACGTGTATTTTATACTCCATATTTTTCTCCGACAGTAAAATAAATGATTTTATAATAAAAAGGCAGGGCAACCGCTTGCCCGGGATATGCTCTGCCGTAAATATAAGTACCATATCTGATGTGAAAAGTCAAGGTCGCCGCCTTCGGTCCGGATTGCCTTTGCGCCGTTTGCGGCATAAAAAAAGCTTACAGGGGATTGCCCTGTAAGCGTTGAATCATATTTTCAGTATGCCGAGGCTCTGAAGGATGCCCGAGATGAGGATTGCAAAGATAAATACGGGAGCAATCCATTTGACCATGGTATAATAATATCTTTTCATCTTGAACGGACCGTTAAGCTCAATTTCAAATACGATAATGTCGGGCTTGACAACAAAGCCGACAACAACGCACGTTAGCATACCGACCAGAGGCAGCATAATGCTGTTTGAAACGAAGTCGAGGAAATCGAGAATATCAAAGCCGAGAATTGTGAAGTCTTTCCAGATGCCGAAGCCGAAGGAGCATACCGTGCCGAGAATCAGGCCGTAAACCGCTACAATCAGAGTTGCGGTAAGTCTCTTCATATTAAAGGTGTCTATTATACCGGAAACGATGGCTTCGAGAATTGATACCGAGCTTGTCAGCGCCGCAAATAAAACGAGGAAGAAGAAAAGAGCGCCTATAATTCTGCCGCCCGGCATTGCGTTGAATACCTTCGGAAGAGTTACAAACATAAGAGAAGGGCCCGCGCTGAGCGCATCTTTGTCTCCGCCTGAGAATTCAAAAACCGCGGGTATAATCATCAGGCCGGCAAGAAAAGCGATAACAGTGTCGAATATCTCTATCTGATGAGCCGCTTTGGTTATCTTCTCTTCTTTTGAAAAATACGAGCCATAGGTTATCATTATGCCCATTGCCAGCGACATCGAGTAAAACAGCTGACCGAGAGCGGCAAGGAATGTCTTGAAACTCAGTTGGCTGAAATTCGGCATCAGATAATAGCGGATGCCTGCTTTTGCGCCCGGGCGCAGAATTACAAATACGGCAAGGGCAACCGTTATAATAAGCAACAGCGGCATAAGCACCTTGCTGAGCTTTTCAATGCCGTTGTTAACGCCGAAGACAACAACGAGAGTGGTTATGATAAGGAATATCAGGAACCATATCAGCGGTTCACCCGTTGCCGACACATAGTTTCCGAAATAGGAGTCCGCCACCGTTGACTCCGCGTCTGTCAGCATTGCAAACGTATATTTTGTAACCCAGCCGCCTATAAGGCAGTAATAGGGGAAGATGAGCACGGGCACGAAGGTGGCAAGCTTGCCGACCCAGCCCCATTTCGGGCTCAGCGCCTTAAAAGCCGCAAGCGGACTTAACTGAGTGCGCCTGCCTATTGCGATTTCCGTTATCATAAGCACCGTGCCGAAGGTGACGGCCAGTATAATATAGACGAGCAGGAATATTCCTCCGCCGTATTTAGCGGCGAGATAGGGGAACCTCCATAAGTTTCCGAGCCCGACTGCTGAGCCGGCGGCGGCGAGAACAAAACCTATCTTGCCGTTAAAAGTATTTCTTTTTTCCATAAATAACACAACCTGTCTGCAAAGTTCGTTAAATATTATTATAACACAGACTTCCGCAGATTAAAAGATATTTATTCTCAATCGGAATTTTAATCCAGAATTACCTGCAAGCGCCTTCATTCATCGGAGAAATGAGAAGCTCATTTGCAAAAGTATGCGTTTGTGTATGCCTTGAATCCGTTGTGATCGGTAACAACGAGGCGAAACCATTTTGCGTCTGCGTCAATATTGAATTCAGCCGACGTCACGCTTTCGCCGGTCTTTGCGTTCACCCTTCCGCAGCAGCGGGTGTTGTGAATAATCTGTATGCTGCGCGCTTCGCTTGTCCTGATTTTCACGCGTGAGTCTTCGCAGGTGAGCGAGAGAATTTCCGGCCCTGTCTGCATATAGTCACCCGTGGACGAATAAAACATTCCGTTTCTGAGCGCGTCGGCAACCGACTCATAACTCAGGTCGGGAGCGGCGATTTCAACATATCCGCCGTATGAATCGCAGTCGGGGTCTGTATCCGGGGCGCGGTTGTGGTTGTCGTCGGTCGCGATGCAGAATAACCTGTTGCCGCAGTTGAGCATATCGTCATAGCAGTGGCCGTTGTCGTCATCGTAGCCCACAACCACACATCCGTAATTTACGATTTCCATGGCGTTCATTCCGCTGTAACGCGAGTATTGAGGATAGGATTCAAGCGACCAGGTGGGATGATTGTATGTAACAAAGAACCCGCCTTCGACTCCGCGCTTTATCATTTCATTTATACCCTCACGGGAATAAACCCTCTCAAAATCGGGTCTGTTTTCATCATAAACAACCTGACTTCTGTATTTCGCGGTATTGCCCCAGAAATATTTTTCGCGATGATAGCAGGGGTCGGTAAGCGTATCGGGAGTCAGGGCGATGAAACACAGATGGCAGACCTTCTCCGTTTCGCCGTCTTCTCTGTCCTCCTCGTCGGCGTCGAGCTCATATCCGTTGAGCGCAAGGAAGTTTTCATCTGTCAGGTCGTTGTGGGAAACCAGCGCCTCGTGGTCAGTAAAGGCGATTATCGAGTATCCGTGCTTCATGTAGTCGCGTTTTAACTCCTCCGGAGTTTTCCTTCCGTCTGATACAGTCGAGTGGCAGTGCAGATTTGCGCGGTAGTATCTGATGTTTTCCGATTTTTCGGGCAAAAGAATTTGTTTCATAATCTTCTCCGTTTAACGGCAGTTTTACGCCGGATTTAATCTGTATGTTAAAAGAATAATCCTCCTTTCCCCGTTTGTCAATATGTACACTCGCCCGGTGGCGATGAATATGCGAAATCCGAAAACAGGTCGTTGAATTTCGGCTTTATTTATGGTATTATATTTTTATATTATTTTATATTACAACGTTGCGCTATATGGAGCAACCGGACTGTGTGTTTTCGTGCGCAGTTTTGGGTTCGTCTTTATATTTACGGAGGGATTATTATGAAAAAAGTATTATCCGTTGCCCTGTGCCTGATGTTATTGCTCGGTACAGTTGCCGTCGGCGGCGAAGGATTTGCGGAGTTGATAAGTGCCGTTTCGCTGAAGGCGGGCGCGGAAACTTACGGCGTTTTGACCTATAAAATCGTTGGCGGAAAGGTTGAAATTACAGGTTGTAACAAATCGGCAGCGGGAGCTTTGGAAATACCGTCGGAAATCAACGGATATCCCGTCACAAGCATTGGCAGTAATGCATTTGCCGGTTGTTCCGGTCTTACAAGCGTAACCATCCCCAATAGTGTCACAAGCATAGGTAATTCAGCATTTTATGGTTGCACCAGTCTGACAGAAATCACTCTTCCATATATTGGACTGACACCGAACAGCACCGAAAAAGATGCAGTTTTCGGCAGCATATTTGGATATTCCTCAACGTACAACGCCGATACTACCACAAATCAAGAATACGATTCTTTAAGATACTGTTATTATTATATCCCCCAGTCGTTACGCAAGGTTACTGTAACCAACGTAACAACTATCCCTCAAAGAGCATTTAATAATATTTCTTTCCTTGCTGAAATCAATTTTCCTTACAGCATCACAAGCATAGGTGACGATGCATTTGAATATTGCGCCGGACTGACAGAAGTTACCATCCCTAACAGTGTCACGAGCATAGGTAGCAGTGTATTTTCCGGTTGCACCGGCCTCACAATTATAGAGGTTGATAAAGGAAATACCGTTTATCACAGCGCGGGGAACTGCCTTATAGAGACAGGAAGCAAAACACTTATTGCGGGCTGTAAAAACAGTGTTATTCCGCAGGACGGCAGTGTCACAAGTATAGGTGACTATGCATTCTACGATTGTACCGGATTGATAAGCATAACTATCCCCGACAGTGTCACAAGTATAGGCTTTGGTGCATTTCACGGTTGCACCGGTCTAACAAACATAACCATCCCCGACAGTGTCACAAGCATAGAAGGATTTGTATTTTCCCATTGCACTGGCCTTACAAGCATAACAATCCCCGATAGCGTCACAAGCATAGCCTCATGTACATTTTGCGGTTGCACCAGTCTTGCAAGCGTAACCATAGGCAATGGCGTCACAAGCATAGGTGGAAGTGTATTAGGCATAGGTACATTTGACGGTTGCACCGGACTGACAAGCATAACCATTCCCGGCAGCGTCACAAGTATAGGTGATGGTGCGTTTGCTAATTGCACCGGTCTTACAGACATAAGTGTTGATGCAGATAACAGCAACTATTCAAGTGAAAACGGCATATTGTTCAATAAGGAGAAAACAAAACTTATTCGGTATCCTGCCGGAAAAGCGGACGAATCCTATACCATCCCCGACAGCGTTACAAGTATAGGCGATTATGCATTCTCGAATTGCTATCGTTTAATCGTTGTTATTCCAAACAGCAATATAAATACCGGAAGAAACGCTTTTACCGGTGTAAGAGCAGTTTTATTTGCTGAGGGAGAATACAAGGGCACGGCGACAGATGCCCCCTGGGGAGCAAATGGTATTACAGACGGCACATTCATATATTCAGACCTTGGCTGTAAAAACCTTACCGGCTATATTGAAACCCCAACCGGTGAAATTGTTATACCCGAAGGTGTCACAAGCATAGGAAACCGTGCATTTTCCGGTTGTTCCGGCCTTACAAACGTAACCATCCCCGACAGTGTCACAAGCATAGGCAGTTATGCATTCTCGGGTTGCAATCGTTTAATCGTTGTTATTCCAAACAGCAATATAAATACCGGAATAAACGCTTTTTCCGGTGTAAAAGCAGTTTTGTTTGCTGAGGGAGAATACAAGGGCACGGCGACAGATGCTCCCTGGGGAGCAAATGCGATTACAGACGGCACATTCATATATTCAGACCTTGCCTGTAAAAATCTTACCGGCTATATTGAAACCCCAACCGGTGAAATTGTTATACCCGAAGGTGTCACAAGCATAGGTCCTTATGCATTTTCCGGTTGTACTGACCTTACAAACGTAACCATTCCCGATAGTGTCACAAACATAGGTGAGGGTGCATTTTTTATTTGTACCGGTCTTACAAGCATTACCATCCCCGACAGTGTCACAAGTATAGGTAATAGTACATTTTCCGGTTGCACCGGATTGACAGGCATTACCATTCCCGACAGTGTCACAAGCATAGGCAGTTATGCATTTTCCGGTTGCACCGGACTGACAAACGTAACCATCCCCGACAGTGTCACAAGTATAGGCTATCGCGCATTTTCCGGCTGCACCGGACTGACAAGCGTAACCATCGGTAACGGTGTCACAAGCTTAGGCGATTATGCATTTTCCGATTGTACCGGGCTTACAAACATAACCATTCCCGACAGTGTCAGAAGCATAGGCATTTATGTATTTTCCGGTTGCACCGGATTGACAGGCATAACCATCGGCAGCGGCGTCACAAGTATAGATGTAAGTGCATTTAACGGCTGCACCGGGCTTGAAAGTATAGAGGTTGATGAAGGAAATACAGTTTATCACAGCGCAGGAAACTGCCTTATAGAGACAGAAAGCAAAACGCTTATTGCGGGCTGTAAAAACAGCGTTATTCCCGATGACGGCAGTGTCACAAGCATAGGTGAAGATGCATTTTACGGTTGTACCGGACTTACAAGTATTACCGTCCCCGACAGTGTCACAAGTATAGGCTATAGTGCATTTTACGGTTGTATCGGTCTTACAAGCATAACCATCCCCGACAGTGTCACAAGTATAGGTGACGATGCATTTCAAGGTTGTACCGGTCTTACAAGTATAACCATCCCCGACAGTGTCACAAGCATAGGTGAATCTGCATTTAATGAGTGCACCGGTCTTACAAGCGTAACAATTCCCAACAGTGTCACAAGCATAGGTGATGCTACATTTGCATATTGCACCGAACTGACAAACATAACCATCCCCGACAGTGTCACAAGTATAGGCTTTGGTGCATTTTTCGGTTGCACCGGTCTTACAAGCGTAACAATTCCCAACAGTGTCACAAGCATAAGTGGTTATGCATTTTACGGTTGTACCGGTCTTACAAGCGCAATCATCGGTAACGGTGTCACAAGCATAGGTTATGGTGCATTTTACTGTTGCACCGGTCTTACAAGCGTAACCATTCCCGGCAGTGTCACAAGCATAGATGACGGAGCATTTTACTGTTGCACCGGTCTTACATGCGTAACCATTCCCGACAGCGTTACAAGCATAGGTGAAGATGCATTTTTCGGTTGCGCCGGTCTTACAAGCATAATCATTCCCGACAGTGTCACAAGCATAGGCAATGGTGTATTTTGCTGGTGCACCGGTCTTACAAGCGTAACCATTCCCGACAGCGTCAAAACTATAGGTGGCAGTGCATTTTTGCTTCACGTTGATGAATATAATCTTTCCTATTTGCAAGAATCTTATGACTATGCCACAGCTAACGATCAAGAGTTTATTGATGGCATTCCTGTCAAGGTTTTCAAAGCGTTAATTGACCATCCCGATTCAAGTCTGACCGATGTTTATTACACCGGCACACAAGAAGAATGGAATGCAATAACAATCGACTCAGATAATGATGATTTACTGACCGCAACAATCCATTATAATTATGTTCCCATAACTCATACGGTTACATGGAATCTTGACGGCGGCAACATTAACGGCAATACGGATTCTGTTGTTCAGAATTACATTTACGGCGATGTAATAGTTCCTCCCGCCAACCCGAGAAAAGCAGGCTGTACATTCACCGGATGGACTCCCGAAGTTGCCTCTACGGTGCCGGACGAAGATATCATTTACACCGCAACTTGGACTTATTACAGCTTTCTGTCCTATGAAATCAATAACGGAGAGGTTACAATAACACATTGTAACGAATCGACACCGGGAGCTTTGGAAATACCGTCGGAAATTTACGGCTGTCCTGTCACAAGAATAGGAGATTATGCATTTTCCTTATGCGACGGTCTCACAAGCATAACCATCCCCGACAGTGTCACGAGCATAGGCGTTCATGCATTTGAATTTTGCACCGGACTGACAAGCGTAACCATCTCTGACAGTGTCACAAACATAGGCAATGGTGCATTTTGCAATTGCGACGACCTGACAAGCATAACCATTCCCGACAGTGTCACAAACATAGGCTTTGGTGTGTTTGTATTATGCACCAGGCTTACAAGCATAAAGGTTGATGAAGGAAATACAGTTTATCACAGTGCGGGGAACTGCCTTATAGAGACAGAAAGTAAAACACTTATTGCGGGCTGTAATAACAGCGTTATTCCCGATGACGGCAGTGTCACAAGCATAGATATGGGTGCGTTTATGGGTTGCTTCGGGCTTACAAGCATAACCATTCCTGACAGTGTCACAGACATAGGCAGAAGATCATTTGATTTATGCATCAGTCTCACAAGTTTAGAGGTTGATGAAGGAAATACAGTTTATCACAGCGCAGGAAACTGCCTTATAGAAACAGAAAGCAAGAAACTCATTGCGGGCTGTAAAAACAGCGTCATTCCCGATGACGGCAGCGTCACAGGTATAGGTGATTATGCATTTTATGGTTGCATCGGACTGACAAGCATAGTCATTCCCGACAGTGTCACAAGTATAGGTGAAGAAGCATTTGATTTATGTAAACAAGGATTTATTGGTGAAACCGGGCTTACAGATGTCTATTACACCGGCACGGAAGCAGAATGGAACGCAATAATAATCGGTGAAGCGAATTATGATTTGCTGAACGCGACAATTCATTATAATTATGTTTCCGCACCTCTTACGGTTATATGGAATCTTGACGGCGGCAACATTAACGGCAATACGGAGTCTGTTGTTCAGAATTGCGTTTACGGCGATGAAATAGTCATGCCCGATGACCCGACAAAAGAAGGATACGAATTCCTCGGCTGGAGCGAAGACGGCGAAACGGTTGTTGAAGTTGAAGAAACCGTTCAGGACAGAGACATTGAATACATAGCGGTTTGGTCAATCAAGCAATATTCAATCATATTCAAGTACGGTGAAGTTAAAAACAATGCCGTATACAAGACAATAACCGCAGATTTCGGCACTGAAATTGAAAAAGTTGCCGACCCCGGATTTGATGGATATATTTTCCTCAACTGGGATTCACAGATTCCCGAAACAATGCCCGCAAAAGATACAACCATAACCGCACTGTGGGCAGTAAAAGAATATACCGTCACATACAAGCTTGACGGTGCTGAGTATTTCGCAACGCCTTATGAAAGCGCGGTTGACACAGTAGTTTATGGTGCAACTGTTCCTGTAAGAGGCAAGGCTGTCAAAGAGGGATACACCGTTTCCGACTGGAAGTTCACTCCCGCACTCAAAAACGGCAAGATGCCTGCCGGCAATGTTGTTGCAAATGCGACATCAAGCATAAACAGTTACACTCTGACTGTTAATTATGAAATGTCAAACGGCAAAAACGAACTTGCACCCGAAACCCACACCGAGCAGGTTGTGTTTGGCGCACAGTACAGCGTAACTTCACCGAATGTCGACGGCTACACTCCCAATAAAGCAAAGGTCGAAGGCACAATGGGAGCGGGCGATGTAAATGTTACGGTAACCTATTCGCCCAACCCTCATACCGTAACCTGGAATCTTGACGGCGGAAACATTAACGGCTATACGAATTCCGTAGTTCAGAATTATGTTTACGGCGATGTAATAATTCCTCCCGCCAATCCGGAAAAAGAAGGCTGTACATTCACCGGATGGACTCCCAAAGTTGCCGCGACTGTACCGGATGCTGACATCATTTACACCGCAACTTATATCAACAACATACAGACTGACAGCGTTCTGACCTATGAAATCATTGACGGAGAGGTTACGATAACAGATTGTGACGAATCGGCATCGGGAGCTTTGGAAATACCGTCGGAAATTGACGGATATCCTGTTACAAGCATAGATGATAGTGCATTTAAAGATTGCACCGAACTGATAAGCGTAACAATTCCCGACAGTGTCACAAGTATAGGTAATAGTGTATTTTCCGGCTGCACAGGTCTGACCGATGTTTATTACAACAGCACGGAAGCAGATTGGAACGCAATTGCAATCGGTGAAGAAAATGATGATTTGTTGACTGCGGCAATGCATTTTAACAGCGATTTGGATTTAAAGGCTCTCACCGAAGCTAAAGAATCCGCTAAAGCTGAGATAGACACCCTTGCAAACGGCAAATCCGACAAGGTCAAAGCGCTTGCCGAAACCGCAAAGAGGAATATTGACGCGGCAACAAGCGCGGACGAAGTAAACGCCGCAAAGAAGAACGGCATTGACGCAATAAACGCTCAGATAAAAAAGGAAAACGATGACGCGGAACAAGCGGCAAAAGCGCTTGCCGACGCTAAAGAAGCCGCCAAGGCGGAAATTGACAAGGCTGTTCCCGCCGGAGCCTCAGACAAGGTCAAAGCGCTTGCCGAAACCGCAAAGAAGAATATTGACGCGGCAACAAGCGCGGATGAAGTAAACGCCGCAAAGAAGAACGGCATTGACGCAATAAACGCTCAGATAAAAAAGGAAAACGATGACGCGGAACAAGCGGCAAAAGCGCTTGCCGACGCTAAAGAAGCCGCCAAGGCGGAAATTGAC